>CAYPDO010000373.1:0-5120 GCA_964409495.1 uncultured Bordetella sp. | reverse complement strand
CTTCGACATGCGCTTCGCCGACCGCCTGTTCGGCGTGTTCCAGCGCCTGCACAGCGCCAGCGATTTCGCCGGCAACGGCGTGGGCCTGGCCTCGGTGCGGCGCATCGTGCGCCGGCATGGCGGCGAGATCTGGGCCGAGTCCGAGGTGGGCCAGGGCGCGCGGTTCTTCTTCACCTTGAAGGACTGACCGGAAACGACACAGCCCGGCCAGGGCCGGGCTGCACCGCGACAAGGGCTGGAGGAGGGGAGGGCGTCGAGCGCCACGCCCTGCGCCGGGCGATCAGCCGGCCATCAGTGGCCCGATGCGCCGGACGCGCCCAGACCGGTTTCCGACCGCACTTCCTGCGCCTCGAAGTCGGCCCGTTCCTTTTGCGCCTGGGCGCTGCGGTCGAGGATCGAGAACAGCCAGATGCTGGCGAAGCCGATGGTCATCGAGAACAGCGCCGGCGAGGTGTACGGGAACCAGGCCGAGCCCTTGGCATCGGCATCCTGGCCTACGACGGCGTGAACGACCTGGACATGATCGGCCCGCGCTACATGCTGGGCCAGTGCGGCTGATGCCGCCCGGCCGGGTGCCGGCGTGCGGGTCGGCCGCACGGGGCAAATGACCCACGGGTGGTGGGGCATTTGCCCCACCACCCCCCGTTGGCGCTGGCTGCCCGCACCACGATGCGCCGGGCACTGCCAATGCCGACAGGCACTTGCAGGCCATGCACCCCGCAGACCGGGGGGATGGCCCAGCGCTTGCGGATGGCCGGGCACACGCGGGACGTGACCTGCGTGGCCCAGCCATCCAGGAGACACCATGCCCGTCCATGCCCCCCTTGTCCTCGCCAGGCCCGCGCCTCTTGTCCTGGCCTTCGCTGCCCGCACTGCCCTGCTGGTCCTGCCCTGGCTTGCAACGCCCGCGCTGGCCCAGGTGTACGGCAGCCTGGCCAACTTCGATGCCGTCAACGACACAGGCCACACCGCCCACGGTTTCGAGATCCGCATCGAGGATGCCAGCTTCCACCGCAGTTCGATCACCAGCGTATTCGGGCTGGACCGCGATTTCGGCGTGCCACCCAGCTCGGTGGTGCGCTACGGCGCCCCGACGATCACCGAACTGCCCGGCGTGGGCGTCACCATCCGCTACGCCGCCAGCTTCGCCAATGGCGTGTGGAGCACGGGCACACCCACCGGCCCCTATGCCAACCCGGGTGACAGCTGCTGGCCGTTCGGCAATGCACTGTATGCGTCGGGCGTCCTCAGCTGCGACCACTTCGGCGTGGCCACGTTCGGTACGCCGGCACGCACCACCTACAGCTGGCTGGTCGATCCCGGCAACACTGGCGCGCTGACGCCGGTGTCCGCCGCCATCCCCGACGTGCAGTTCATCTTCCAGCCGCCCGCGCCCGGTGACGTGCAGGCGGTGCGCCGGGTGGAGGCCCGCATCGAGGCCGAGGACGAGGATCACGACGAGGATACCTACGGCACGCCGTACTGGGTGAAGATCTACGCCCGCCATCTGGACCACCGGGTCGGACATGTGCAGGATCTCGTCAAGGGTCATGACGATGTGCCCGGCGAGGACGATGTCGAGGTCGAGTGGGAGATCTTTCAGTCCGGCGAAAACACCGGCATCAAGCTGCATGGCATGGACCTCGCTGCCGCCGACGAGGCCCTGGTGCTGCGTTACGAGTTCTACCGCTACCAGGGTGAACTGGACGCTGACGGCCAGGCACTGTGCGGACGCCGCAACCGCGGCGGCGACGGTGGCACCCCCGAGCTGTGCGGCGGCCTGGGCCTCTACGTCGGTGCGCAGATCGCCGGCTTCAACGTGGTGCAGCCGCCGCTGCCGGCGGTGCCCGAGCCGGCGGCCGCATCGCTGCTGCTCTCCGGTTTGTCGGCGCTGGGTCTGATGGCACGCAGGCGCTACAGTTTCCGGCATGGCTGAACTGTCCGACAGCGGTCCCGGGCGCCTGCTTTCCTGGCTGGCTGGCGGCGCGCTGCGCGACGATCGGCCGCAGGCGCTCACGCGTTGGTTTGCCGCCGCCGGCGCACTGGCCATCGGTCTGTTCAGTGTGGCGATGGCCTGGCAGCTCGACAGCTACCTGGAAGAGCGCATGCTCGCGCGTGATGCCGAGCTCAGCCGCGACTTTGTGCAGAGCATTGCCCGCATCCAGCAGGTCGACAGCCTGCTGCGCGCGCCGCGGCCGGGGTCGGCCGGCTCAGCGTCGGCGGCGGGCGACGACGCCTCGGCCGGTGGCCACGCGCCGGCGCCCGGCGCGGTGGAGTTCTTCGCCCATGTGGCGGCCATGCCCGACGTGCTGCGCGCCAACGTGTACGACGTGCAGCGGCGTGTGGCCTGGTCCAGCCAGGCCGAGATGATCGGCCGCACCTATCCGGGCAATGACGAGCTGGAGCAGGCGCTGGCAGGCCGGGTGGTGGTGCGCCGCGCCGACGGCGACCACGATGGCACCGCCAAGGCCGAGCACCAGGGGCTGGACGCCACCCGTGCCCGCTATGTCGAGCAGTACCTGCCGGTGTTCGACGCCGCTGGCGGCCAGGTGCTGGCGGTGATCGAGTTGTACCGCCGGCCCGATGCGCTGTTTGCCGCCATCGATGCCGGCCGCCGGCGCATCTGGCTGGGTGGTGTGCTGGGCGGGCTGTTCCTGTTCGGCACGTTGGTGTGGTTCGTGCGGCGCACCGAGCAGGCACTGCGCCAGCAGCAGCAGCGGCTGGTCGAGGCCCAGACCCTGGCGGCGGTGGGTGAGCTGTCGGCCGCGGTCGCGCACAGCATCCGCAACCCGCTGGGCTCGATCCGCAGCTCGGCCGAACTGCAGCGTGAACTGCACGGCGACCCGCAGGGCCAGCATGGCGAGACCATGGCCAACGTCGACCGGATCGAGCACCTGGTGCGCACGCTGCTGACCTATGCCGCCGATTCGCATGACCGCCAGGCCAGTGCCGATGCCGCCCTGGTGCTGCGTGAATCCGCCGAGCGCTTTGCCGGCAGCATGGCCACGCGCGGCACCCGGCTCGAGCTCGACCTGGGCGACGACCTGGGCGCGGTGGCCACCGACCCGGTGGTGCTGGCGCAGGTGTTCAACTCGCTGCTGGCCAATGCCGCCGAGGCCACCCGCGCCGGCGATGCGGTGCGGCTGGCGGCGCGCCGCGAGGGCCGCTGGATCCGGGTCGACCTCGCCGACAGCGGCAGCGGCATCGCCGCCGAGCGCCTGGCCCAGGTGTTCCAGCCGTTCTTCACCACCAAGCCGCGCGGCCTGGGCCTGGGCCTGCCGCTGGCCCGGCGCATCGTGCAGCGGCTGGGCGGGAGCATCGAGCTCGACAGCCGCCACGGCCAGGGGACCCGCGTGGCCATCCGCCTGCCCGCGCAGCCTGCGCCCGCCCGATGAGTGCGCTGCGTCCGCAGCCCGGTCCGCTGCAGCCCGTCCGCGACAGTGGTCGCGGCGTGCTGGTGGTCGACGACGAAGCCACGCTGGCGCGCAACATCGCGGCCTACCTGGAGCGCCTGGGCTGGGCGGTGCAGGTGGCCGGGTCGGCCGAGGAAGGGCTGGCGATGGCCGTCGAGTTCCGGCCCGAGGTGGTGCTGCTGGACCACAACCTTCCGGGCGCCAGCGGGCTGGAGACGCTGCCGCGCTGGCTGGCGCTGGATCCGCAGCTGCGCGTGGTGATGATGACCGGTTTCGGCAGTGTGGATCTCGCCGTGTCGGCGATGAAGGCCGGCGCCGCCGACTATCTGAACAAGCCTCTGGCCCTGGCCGAGCTGCGCCTGCTGCTGGAACGGCTGGTTGACCAGCAGCGGCTGCGCAGCACGGTGGACTACTACCGGGCTCGCGAGGCCAGCGGCAGCGGCGCCGACAAGATTGCCGGCCACAGCCCGGCCATCGTGGCGCTGCGCGAACGCATCGGTGCGCTGGTGCAGGCCGAGCGTGCACTGGCCGACGGCGAACCGCCGACGGTGCTGATCCAAGGCGAGACCGGCACCGGCAAGGCGCTGGTGGCGCGTGCGCTGCACTACGACGGTCCTCGCGCCGCCGGGCCCTTTGTCGAGATCAACTGCGGCGCGATGCCGGCGCCGCTGATCGAGGCTGAGCTGTTCGGCTACGAGCGCGGCGCCTTCACCGATGCCCGCCAGCGCAAGGCCGGCCTGGTGGAGGCGGCGCACGGCGGCACGCTGTTCCTCGACGAGATCGGCGAGGCCGAACCGGCATTGCAGACCAAGCTGCTGAAGCTGCTGGAGGACCGCCACTTCCGCCGCCTGGGCAGCGTGCGCGAGCAAGGTGTGGACCTGCGCGTGGTGGCGGCCACGCACCGGCCGCTGGAGCAACTGGTGCGCGAGGGCCGTTTCCGCGCCGACCTGTTCTTTCGCCTGCGCATCGTCGAGCTGCCGGTGCCGCCGCTGCGCGAGCGTGACGGCGACATCGCCTGGCTGGGCCGGCACTTCCTGGCCTGGCATGCCCGCCGCTACCGGCGGCCGGTGCCGCAGCTGCAGCCCGCTGCCGAGCAGCTGCTGCTGCGCCATGCCTGGCCCGGCAACGTGCGCGAGCTGCGCAACGCGATGGAGCAGGCCCTGCTGCTGGCCCGCGGCGACAGCCTGGGCCCGCGCGAGTTCGCCTTCCTGGCGCCGGCCGGGCCGGACATGCAGCCCGGCCCGGCCGCCGTGCTGACCGACGACGACCTGCACCTCGAGCGGGCCGAGCGCCGGCTGATCGAAGCGGCGCTGGAACGCACCGGCGACAACGTGACGCAGGCCGCACGCTTGCTGGGCATCAGCCGCGACACCCTGCGCTACCGCCTGGAAAGGCTGCAGCTTCGCCTGCGCGACAGCTGAGGCAGTGTCGCCTTGCGGCACGGCCGGGCGCCTGGACTTGCCTTGAAAGTGCCGCGATGCCCAACCGGGGCAAGTCCGTATCCGTTGTGTCGTCGATGCGGCGGGTGCGGCCAGTGCATGCCGCTATGCACTCGCGCTGTTGTGTCTGGTGCCGCGCACCCGGTCCCTGGCCTTGACACCGGGCCTGCCCGAGTTGGAGGAAGGCTGGCAGCTGGGGCTGATCGACCTGCCCGGCCCGGCGCAGCGGCTGCTGTGCGCCAGCCGGGCCAACGATGGCAGTGATCTT
>CAYPDO010000372.1:0-5127 GCA_964409495.1 uncultured Bordetella sp. | reverse complement strand
CGCCATCGTCTACCACTCCGGCTACGGCCACACCGCCAAGATTGCCCAGGCGGTCGCTGAAGGGGCCGGCGCCGCCGCCACCCTGATCGCCATCGACGCCGAGGGCAACCTGCCCGACGGCGCCTGGGACACGCTGAACGCCGCCAAGACCATCGTCTTCGGCTCGCCCACCTACATGGGCATGGTGAGCTGGCAGTTCAAGAAGTTTGCCGATGCGTCCAGCAAGGCCTGGTTCACCCGCGCCTGGCAGGACAAGAAGGCCGCCGGCTTCACCAATTCGGCCTCGCTGAACGGCGACAAGGGCAGCACCCTGGCCTATCTGCAGACCCTGGCCAACCAGCACGGCATGCTGTGGATCAGCCTGGGCCTGGCGCCGGCCAACAGCAAGGCCGCCACGCGCGGCGATGTGAACAACCTGGGCGGCTCGGGCGGCCTGCTGACGGCCACGCCCTCGGACGCCTCGACCGACGAGATGGTGGCCGGCGACTTGGCCACGGCCAAGGCCTTCGGCGCGCGCATCGCCAAGCTGAGTTAACCCCCCCGAAGCGCCTGCGGCGCCTCCCCCCAGGGGGCGCCGCCGATGGCCCGGCCGAGCCGGATCCATGGCGGCCGCTGGGTTTCTTCCTGTGCCCGTCAGACAGGCAGCAGCTTCGCGCCGGCGTCGACGCTGATCACCTCGCCGGTGGTCTTCACCGCGTCGACGCCCAGGTACCAGGCCGTGCGCGCCACGTCCTCCGGGCTCATCACGGCGGCCAGCGTGGCGCGGCCCTGGTAGGCCTTGACGCTGGCGTCGTAGCGGCCGTCGGGCCCTTCGCCCAGGCCCTGCTTGAGCCAGGGCGTCTCGACGAAGCCGGGCGCGATCGCGTTCACGCGCACGTCGGGCCCCAGCGCACGCGCCAGCGCAATGGTCAGCGTGTTCAGCGCGCCCTTGCTGGCGGCATACGCAATGCTCGATCCCATGCCGGTCAGGCCGGCGATCGACGACATGTTCACCACCGCGGCATGCGGCGCGCTGGCGCGCAGCAGCGGCTCGAGCGCGCGCACCATCTGGAAGGCGCCCACCACGTTGACCGCGTAGATGCGCTGGAAGTCCTCGGCGTCCAGGCCGTCCAGCTTGCGCGCGTGCATGAACTTGGTGGTGCCGGCGTTGTTCACCAGCACGTCGCAGCGGCCCCAGCGCGCCTGCACGGCGGCGGCCAGCGCGCGGCAGTCGGCGTCTTGGGCCACGTCGGCGTGCTGCACCAGCACGTCGGCGCCCCGCGCGGCGCAATCCTCGGCCACGGCCTCGGCGGCCACGGCGTCGCGCGAGTAGTTCACCACCACGTTCCAGCCGCGCTCGGCATACAGCCGCGCGGTGGCGGCCCCGATCCCCGAGGACGAGCCGGTCACCACACACACCTTGCGTTGCGACATCGAATCAGCCATCGCAGTCTCCATTTGCGTTCAAGCCAGCGGCCGCCGCATAGCCGGCGCCGCGGGCGCTTCGGGGGGTCTTGGTCACCACCAGGGGTAGAAGCCCGGCATGTCCCTGGATGCCTGCTGCGTGTAGGCCGGCGCCCGCTTCTCGTTGAACGCGGCCACGCCTTCCCTGCCGTCGTGGCGGCTGGTGTGCAGCATGGCCAGGCTCTCGATGGCATGCGCGTCGCGCGGGTGCGGCAGCGCCGGATTGCGCAGCATCATCTGGCGCATCAGCGCGATCGATACCGGGCTGCGCCCGTCGATGAAGCGGTGGGCCAGGCGGTGCGCCTCGTCCAGCAGTTGCGCGTGCGGCACCACGGCCTTCAGCAGCCGCCCGGCCAGCGCCTGCTCGGGCGTCAGGATGTCGGCCGAATACACCCATTCCAGCGCCTGCTGCGGGCCCACCAGGCGCGGCAGAAACCAGCTGCTGCAGGCTTCGGGCACGATGCCGATGCGGCCGAACACGAAGCCGATGCGGGCCTTATCGCTGGCCAGGCGGATGTCCATCGGCAGCGTCATCGTGGCGCCGATGCCCACCGCGGCGCCGTTGATGGCCGCGACGACCGGCTTCTTGCACTCGAACACCGCCAGCGAGACGCGGCCGCCGGTGTCGCGCACGCGCTGCACGATCTCGGGCTCGTCCCAGCGCTGCTGCAACTCGGCCAGGCTGGGGTCGAGCGTCTCGTCCAGCCCGAACACGTTGCCACCCACCGACAAATCCATGCCGGCGCAGAAGGCCCGGCCGGCGCCGGTGACCACCACCGCGCCCACGGCGTCGTCGTCGCTGGCGCGGGTGTAGGCGTCGATCAGTTCCTCGGCCATCTGCACCGTGAAGGCGTTGAGCTGATCAGGTCGCTTCAGCGTGAGGGTCAGCACACGGTCGCTGATCTGCCAGTCGAGGGTGGTGTAGCTCATGCGGTGCTCGCCGTTGCGTTGGCGCGCAGGATAGGCCGCGCCCCGGGGGCGTGTCGTCACCTGGGTGACCTGGCGGAAGGCGGGCTCCGCCCGGCGGGTGGCCTGGCGGCCCTGCAGGGCCGGGGCGCCATCAGCCCAGGCCGCAGCCGCGCAGGATCAGCCCCACCACATGCTCGGTGGCGCGGGCCTGGTCGCGCGCGGTCAGCGTGTCGCGGCCCAGCACGGCGCGCACCTGCAGGTCGAAGTCGGCATAGGTCTGGGTGGCGGCCCAGATGGTGAAGAACAGGTGCGTGGTGTCCACCGGCGCCATGCGGCCGGCCGCCACCCAGGCATCCAGCACACGGGCCTTGGCCAGCACCATGGCGCGCAGCTCGGTGCGCAGCAGCTCGCCCAGCTCGGCGGCGCCGTGCAGCAGCTCGTTGGCGAACACGCGGCTGGCATCGGGCCGCTCAAAGCCCATGGCCATCTTGGCGCGGATGTAGGCCGCCAGCGCCTGCCGCGGATCGGCCTCGGGCACGAGGCCGTCCATCGGCACCAGCCAGTCGTGCAGCGTGCGCGCCAGCACCGCCCGGTACAGCTCGGCCTTGCTGCCGAAGTAGTAGTGCAGGTTGGCCTTGGGCAGGCCGGCCTCGTCGGCAATGGCAGCCATGGTGGCGCCATTGAAGCCGGTGCGGGCGAACACGCGCTCGCCCGCGCCCAGGATGCGTGCCTCGTTGGCCTGGCGGATCTGCCCCTTGGCGGCGTCCAGCCCAGCGGCCGCCGCGGCACTGGCTTGGCCAGGCCGCTGGCGGCGCCCCCAACCCGGTGACTCGGGGGAGGCAGCCTCCGGCCGCTTCGGGGGGGGGCTTATTTCGCGGCTTCCCACACCGCGTGGCTGTAGCCGGCCTTGCCCGGGTCCTTCTTGATCACCGGCGAGCTGCCGCCGGTGAGCAGCACCTTCACCGTGCGCTCGTAGGCGGCGGGCTCCAGGTAGCCGATCTTGGCCGTGCCGGCATTGCTGATCAGCTTGGCCACGTTCTCCATCTGGCGCTTTTGCACCGCCAGCTTGGCGCTGCCCGACGGGTCAGCGGCCACCACCACCTTGGCGGCTTCCTCGGGGTTCTTCACCGCGTCGTTCCAGCCCTTGAACGTGGCGCGCAGGAACTTGCCCATCCTGGCCACGAAGGCCTTGTCCTTGAGCTTGCTCTCCAGCACGTACAGGCCGTCTTCCAGCGAGGCCACGCCTTCCTTCTCGTAGAAGAAGGTGATCAGGTCGCTTTCCTTGATGCCGGCGTCCACCACCTGCCAGTACTCGTTGTAGGTCATCGTGCTGATGCAGGCGGCCTGCTTCTGCAGCAGCGGGTCAACGTTGAAGCCCTGCTTGAGCACCTTCACGTCCGCGTCGGGCTTGTAGCCCAGCTTGCCCATCCAGTTCAGGAACGGGTACTCGTTGCCGCCGAACCAGACGCCCAGCGTCTTGCCCTTGAAGTCCTTCGGGCTGGCCACGCCGCTGTCCTTGCGGCAGGTGAGCATCAGGCCGCTCTTGTCGAACACCTGGGCGATGTTGACCAGCGGCACGCCGGCCTCGCGCGCGGCCAGCGCGTCGGGCATCCAGTTCACCACCACGTCGGCCTGGTTGCCGGCGATCACCTGCACCGGGCTGATGTCGGGGCCGCCCGGCTTGATGGTGACGTCCAGGCCCTCGGCCTTGTAGTAGCCCTTGGCGGCGGCCATGTAGTAGCCGGCGAACTGGGCCTGCGGCACCCACTTCAGCTGCACCGTGACCTTCTCCTGCGCCATCGCGCCGGCACCGGCGGCGGCCAGCGTGACGGCCAGCGCCACGCTTCTGATCATCGAACCTGCCATCGCTCTCACTCCTGGGGTTGGTTGTCGGACGGGAAACTCTGCCAGCCACTCACTGGCTTCTGACGGACGGGTGCCAGAACGCGATCTTGCGCTCGATCTGCACCAGCAAGGCATAGGCCAGCGAGCCGGTGACCGCGGCCACCACGATGGCTGCCCACACCAGGCCCATGTTCATGCGCGCGGCCTCGGTGCTGATGCGAAAGCCCAGGCCCACGGTGGGCGAGCCGAAGAACTCGGCCACGATGGCGCCGATGAGGGCCAGCGTGGCATTGACCTTCAGCGCGCTGAAGATGAACGGCATGGCCATCGGCAGGCGCAGGTCGCGCAGCGTGCGGGCGTAGCTGGCGGCATAGCTGTGCATCAGCTCCAGCTCGAGCTTGCCCGCCGCCTGCAGCCCGGCCAGCGTGCTGATGAGCATCGGGAAGAAGGTCATCAGCACCACCACCGCGGCCTTGCTGGGCCACTCGAAGCCGAACCACATCACCATGATGGGCGCCACCGCCACCAGCGGCACGGTGCTGGTCAGGCTGGCCAGCGGCAGCAGGCCGCGCTGCAGGAAGGGGGCACGGTCGATCGCCACGCCGACCGCAAAGCCCAGGCCCGAGCCGAGTGCCCAGCCCACCAGCACCGACTTGCCCACGGTCTGCACAAAGTCAGCCGCCAGCGTGTCCCAGCGCTCGACGAGCATGCCGCCGATCCAGCTGGGTGCCGGCAGCAGCACGCGTGGCACGTCGAACAGCGTCACGCCCAGCTGCCACAGCACCAGCACCCACAGCCCGGCCAGCGCCGCGGTGGCCGTGCCGTACCAGCGCCGGCCGTCGAGCGCGGCCACGCGCTGTACGCTCCAGCCGGCCAGCACGGCCACGGCCAGCAAGGCCAGGCGCCAGCCCCAGGGCACGACGCCGTCGT
>CAYPDO010000371.1:0-5141 GCA_964409495.1 uncultured Bordetella sp. | reverse complement strand
GCCGCCACGCGCGGGCCGTCGGCCGGGCTGTCGATCCAGGCCAGCAGCACGGCAAAGCTGTCGACACCCACCGAGGCCACCACATCGCTGGCGCGCAGGCCCGAGCGCAGCCGCACCGCCACCTTGCGGCGCAGCACATTGGCCGATTCGGCGCCCAGCCGCGCCTCGGTGGCGGCCAGGCCATCGATGCGCATGGCCAGCAGCGCCATCGCCGCCGGCTCGCGCTCGCGCAGGGCCAGCAGATGGGTCATGTGCTCCATCAGCTGCTGGTGGTTGGGCAGGCCTGTGGCCAGATCGGTGGCGTAGGCCTTGCGCGCCATGCGCTCCAGGCGCTTGCGCTCCACCGCCAGCCGCACCGCGCGGGCCAGTTCCTGCGCCTCCAGGTTGCGCTGCGGCAGCACGTCCTGCACGCCCAGGCGCACCAGGCGCAGCGCATCAGCCGAGGCCGGCTCGGGCGCCACCACCAGCACCGCGGTCTCGATCACCGCGCGCGGCAGTTCGGGCCAGGCGGCCAGCGCACCCAGCGGCTCAGCCTGTTCGGCGCCGATCACCAGGGCATCGCTGTTCTGGTGGGCCAGCGCCCGTGCCAGTTCAGCGCGGTCAGCGCAGGGGTGCACCACGAACGGCCCGAACACCGAGGTCGACAGGTCAGGCGCGCCGCGCCCCAGGAACAACAGTTGGATTGGCTCGCTCATGATGGTGGGCGATGATGCCCGATGACGGGCCCGCGGCGCCACGCAGGGAACTACGGGGCCATGCGGCGCAACAGCCCCCGTCCGGCAGCTGCCGGCAGCATGGCTAGAATGCGCGCCGACGCGGGCGTAGTTCAATGGTAGAACTTCAGCTTCCCAAGCTGACTACGTGGGTTCGATTCCCATCGCCCGCTCCAGCATGCCCCCCACCGACAGGCCCTTCCGAGGGCCTGTCGCCGTTTCAGGGCCGGTGGGAGTCAGGCCTTGGCCGCCACCCACTCCACCAGCGCATCCAGCATCGGTGTGGCGCGCTGGGCGTCGGGGTGGTTGACCAGCACCGCCAGCGCATACACCGTGTGGCGGCCATGCACATAGCCGGCCAGCGCGCGGGTGTCCAGCAGCGTGCCGGTCTTCAGGAAGGCGCGGCCGGTGGCCTGGCCGCGGGTCATGCGATGGGCCAGCGTGCCATCCACGCCCGCCACCGGCAGCGACTGCACGAACTGCAGCGATTGCGGTGAGCGCCAGGCCTGGCGCAGCAGCTGCACCATGGCCCGCGGCTTGCCACGCTCCTCCCGCGACAGGCCCGAGCCGGTGTCCACCGCCAGGTCGTCGGCCGCCAGGCCCTGGCGCTGCAGCCACTGGGCCAGGCGCTGGCGTGCGGCCGGCAGCGTGGCCGGGCGCTGCGGAAAGCCGGGCGACAGGCTGAGCATCAGGTTGCGTGCGGCCAGGTTGTCGCTGGTCTTGTTGATCTCGCGCACCAGCTCGGGCAAGGGCGGCGAGCGGTGTTCAGACCACACCGCCAGCGGCCGGCCGGCGCCGTCGCGCGGCGTGCCGGGCGCCAGATCGCTGATGCGGCGTTCACGCACGCGGCCGTGCAGGCGGCCGCCGCTGGCCCGCCACAGCTGGGCCACCACGCTGTCGATGCGCGAGCCACCCAGCGTGGCCTGCAGCGGCGAGCGCACCGCCGCGCCACCGCCTGGCAGCTCGCCGGCCTGGCGCAGGCGGCCGTCGTCCAGCGTGAAGGCCGCGGGCCAGGCATGGTGCGGCCGCTCGGGTGATGGCGGCGGCGTGCTGGCATGGTCCTGTCCGGTGAGCTGGAAGCTGCAATGGTCGAGCACGATGTCGCCCAGCACGTCGTGCACGCCCTGCTCGTGCAGGCGCACGAACCACTGGCGCAGCTCGTCGGCGTTCAGGCGCGCGTCGCCGCCGCCCTGGATCACCAGATCGCCCAGCAGCCGGCCCTGGCGCAGCACGCCGTCCAGGTAGGCCCGGGTGCGCCAGCAGTAGCCGGGGCCCAGCAGGTCAAAGGCGGCCAGCGTGGTGACGATCTTGGCGGTGCTGGCCAGCTGGTAGGCATGCTCGGCATTCAGGCTGGCCAGCGGCGCAGCGGCACCGGCCACGGCCTGGATGTGCAGGCCCACGGCCGTGTCGGGCAGGCCGCTGGCGGCGACGATGGCGCGCAACGGCGCCGGCAGCGCCGCCGCCGCACGCCCCTGCGTGGCGTTGGCCTGAGGACGGGCCCGCACGGCGGCCGGCGCGGCCAGGCCGGCCACGGCCAGGCCAGCGCCGGCCAGTGCACCGCCCGCCAGCCTGCGGCGGCTGCAGGGCGGGTGCTCAGGCGGGCTGCCGCACGGGCGGCCAGGCGGGTTGATCATGGGGCTTCGGGCAGAATCGCGCACCCTGCCAGCCTAGGCCGGCCACGCCGGGGCAATGCCTGCATCAGCCCCCGGCCCAGCCGCCAGTTCATCCGTTTCCCGCCATGCACGACCCCAAGCCGCCCCAGAGCGCCAGCCCTGCCCCCGCCACGGATGACACCCGGCCTGACCCGGCCCGCCCCGACGCCAGCGCCACCGACACCACCGCCCACCGCCCGGTGCGCAGCTTCGTACTGCGCGCCGGGCGCATGGGCAGCGGCCAGGTGCGTGCGCTGCGCGAGCTGGGGCCGCGCTTCCTGCTGCCCTACACGGCGCAGCCGCTGGACACCGCCGCCGTGTTCGGGCGCCAGGCGCCGGTGGTGGTGGAGATCGGCTTCGGCATGGGCCAGGCCACGGCGCAGATCGCCGCGGCGCGGCCCGATCTGGATTTCATCGGCATCGAGGTGCACGAGCCCGGCGTGGGCGCGCTGCTGCGCGAGATCGGCGAGCGCGGCCTCGCCAACCTGCGCATCCTGCAGCACGATGCGGTGCAGGTGCTCGAACACATGGTCGCGCCCGGCAGCCTGGCCGGCCTGCACATCTACTTCCCCGATCCCTGGCACAAAAAGCGCCACCACAAGCGCCGGCTGATCCAGCCGCCGTTTGTCGAGTTGCTGGCCAGCCGCCTCGCGCCACGCGGCTGGCTGCACTGCGCCACCGACTGGGAGCCTTATGCGCACCAGATGCTGGAGGTGCTGGGCGGCTGCGCGGCGCTGGAGAACACCGCCGAGGGCTTTGCGCCCAAGCCCGAGCTGCGCCCGCTCACCAAGTTCGAGGCCCGCGGCCTGCGCCTGGGCCATGGCGTGTGGGATCTGATGTTCCGGCGCGCCGGCTGATCAGACCGCCCAGGTCACCGCGCCGCTCCAGGCGGTGGCCAGCACCACGATGCCAAACACGATGCGATACCACGCGAACAGCGTGAAGTCGTGCGAGGACACATAGCGGATCAGCCAGCGGATGCACAGCAGCGCGCTGAAGAAGGCCACCACGGTGCCCACGGCAAACATCGGCAGGTCGGCCAGGTGCAGGTGCTCGCGCTCTTTCAGCACCGAGTAGGCGCCGGCCGCCATCAGCGTGGCGATGCCCAGGAAGAAGCTGAACTCGGCGGCGCACTTGCGCGAGAAGCCCAGCACCATGCCGCCGATGATGGTGGCGCCCGAGCGGCTGGTGCCGGGGATCAGCGCCAGGCACTGCAGGCAACCCACCTTGAAGGCATCAACCGGCGTCATGTCTTCCACCGTCTCGACGCGCGCCTTGCGGGCGCCTTCCAGGTCGCGCTCGCCGTACTTGCGCCGGTGCCAGGCCTCGACCCACAGGATGACCAGGCCGCCAACGATGAAGGCCAGCGCCACCGGCACCGGCTTGAACAAGTGCGCCTTGACCATCTTGCCGAACAGGAAGCCCAGCACCGCGGCCGGGATGAAGGCCACGACCAGGTTGATCCAGAAGCGCTGCGCCTGCGCGCTGCGGGTCACGCCCGACAAGGCCGTGGCCAGGCGCACGCGGTATTCCCAGATCACCGCCAGCATCGCGCCGCTCTGGATCGCGACGTCGAACACCTTGGCCGCCTCGCCGGTGAAGTTCAGCAGGCTGCCGGCAAGGATCAGGTGCCCGGTGGACGAGATCGGCAGAAACTCGGTCAGGCCCTCGACCAGGCCCATGATGGCCGCCTTGGCCAACAACAAAACGTCCACAACGGCTCTCTCGGTCGAATGCGAAGCGGCGGATGATAGCCGCGGTCCATGACCGCGCCAGCCGGCGGCACGGCGCCGTTTCGCGGGGGTGTCAGGCCGCCCGGGCCAGCGTGATCTCGACGCCGCGCGCGGTGACCGTCACCGCCCCCGGCTGCAGGCCCAGCTGGCGCAGGCTGGCCAGGCGCTCGGGGCTGAGCCGGTAGATGCTCAGGTTCTCCAGCATGCGCTCGGCCAGGGCCTGGCCCAGGCGCTGGCTGAGGCCGGCCGGCGCCGACGCCGGCAGTGCGCCCGGCGTGGCGGCAGCGGCCGGCAGGGCGGCGGCCACGGCCCACGGCAACACGGCGCCACCGTCCAAGCTGAGCTGCGACACCCGCACCTGCTGCAGCCGCACCGTGGCGTCGCTGCTGTCGAAGCGCAGCGCGCTGTCAAAGGCCAGCCGGCCCTTGGCGGCCTTGCTGAACAGGCGCTCCTGCGCGGCCATGTCCAGCACCACGGCCAGGCGGTTGCGCTCGGGCTGCAGGCGCAGCGCCGGCGTGGCCAGCGTCACGTCCAGCAGCTCAAACAAGCGGCGCTGCACCGGGAAGGCGCGCTTGAGCAGCGCACCCAGTTCCGCCTCGCCCAGCGTGATGACGGTGGGCCCGCCCAGGCCGGCGCAGCCGCCCAGCCAGGGCAGCGGCGCCAGCGGCAGCGCCAGCACGGCGCTGCGGCGCAACAGGGTTCGACGGTCGTGGTGCATGGCGGGCGGCATTCTAGTGAGCGCGCCGGCACACCGACGGGCGCTGCCGCCATGGCGGGCGAACCCAGCTTGACCGCGGTCAGGCTTGAGCACTACATTACTGACCGGTCAGTCATTAACAAAGCATCTTGCCGCATTCCCCCGCACCACCGCCCGACGAGCCCGGCGACGTCAGCGAGCCGCTTCAACGCCGCCGCCGCAAGGAGGCGCGCCCGCAGGAGCTGCTGGATGCCGCGCTGGCGCTGTTTGTCGAGAAGGGATTTGCCGCCGCGCGCGCCGAAGAGGTGGCGCAGCGCGCCGGTGTGTCCAAGGGCACGCTGTACCT
>CAYPDO010000370.1:0-5145 GCA_964409495.1 uncultured Bordetella sp. | reverse complement strand
GCGCGGACCATGTCGGTGCCGATGTAGCCCGGGCTCACGGTGTTCACCGTCACGCCCTTGCTGGCCAGTTCCTGCGCCAGTGCCATCGTGAAGCCGTGCATGCCGGCCTTGGCGGCGCTGTAGTTGGTCTGGCCGGCCTGGCCCTTCTCGCCGTTGACCGAGCTGATCTGGATGATGCGGCCCCAGCCCTTTTCCACCATGCCCGGCACCACCTGCTTGGTGACGTTGAACATGCTGTTCAGGTTGGTGTCGATCACGGCCTTCCAGTCGTCGACCGACATCTTCAGGAACATGCGGTCACGCGTGATGCCGGCGTTGTTGACCAGCACGTCGATGGTGCCGTGCTCGGCCACGGCCTTGCTGAAGGCCTCGACGGTGGAATCCCAGTCGGCCACGTTGCCCACCGAGGCGTAGAACGTGTAGCCCAGGGCCTTCTGCTCATCCAGCCACTTGGTGAAGTCACGGCTGGGGCCGCAGCCCGCGATGACCTTGAAACCGTCCTTGGCCAGGCGCTGGCAGATCGCGGTGCCGATGCCGCCCATGCCGCCCGTTACGTAAGCCACCTTCTGCGTCATTTCCGTCTCTCCTTGGGGATGGAACCCACGGGTTCCGTTGTTGTCAGGTTGGCGCGGCGGCGCCCGGCGGTCAACCGGGTTCGCCCTGCCCTGTGGCGCCGATCAGCGCTCGATGGTCAGCGCAACACCCATGCCACCACCGATGCACAGCGAGGCAATGCCCTTCTTCGCATCACGGCGCACCATCTCGTGCAGCAGCGTCACCAGGATGCGGCAGCCCGATGCACCGATCGGATGCCCGATGGCGATGGCCCCGCCATTGACATTGACCTTGCTGGTGTCCCAGCCCATTTCCTGGTGCACGGCGCAGGCCTGGGCCGCGAAGGCCTCGTTGATCTCCAGCAGGTCAAGATCCGCGGCCTTCCAGCCGGCGCGCTCGAGCGCCTTGCGCGCGGCAGGCACCGGGCCCATGCCCATGATCTTGGGGTCCAGGCCGGCGCTGGCATAGCTGGCGATGCGGCCCAGCGGCTTCAGGCCCAGCGCGGCGGCCTTGGCAGCGGTCATCACCATCACGGCCGCGGCGCCGTCGTTCAGGCCGCTGGCATTGCCGGCCGTCACCGAGCCGGCCTTGTCGAAGGCCGGGCGCAGGCCGGCCAGGGCCTCGGCGCTGGTCTTCTTGTTGATGAACTCGTCTTGCGCAAAGACGATCGGATCGCCCTTCTTCTGCGCAATGCTCACCGGCACGATCTCGTCCTTGAAGCGGCCGGCTTCCTGGGCGGCGGCGGCCTTTTGCTGGCTGGCCAGCGCCAGCGCGTCCTGCGCCTCGCGGCTGATGCCGTACTGCTTGGCCACGTTCTCGGCGGTGATGCCCATGTGGAACTGGTTGTACACGTCCCACAGGCCGTCGACGATCATGCTGTCCACCAGCTTCCAGTCGCCCATGCGCTGGCCGTCGCGGCTGGCCGGCAGCACGTGCGGGGCCAGGCTCATGTTCTCCTGGCCACCGGCGATGACAATCTCGCTGTCGCCGTCACGGATGGCCTGGGCCGCCAGCATCACGGCCTTCAGGCCCGAGCCGCAGACCTTGTTGATGGTCATCGCCGGCACGCCGTTGGGCAGGCCGGCCTTGATGACCGACTGGCGCGCCGGGTTCTGGCCCGAGCCGGCGGTGAGCACCTGGCCGAGGATGACCTCGCCGATCTGCTCGCCGCTCAGGCCGCTGCGCTGCAGCAGGGCCTGGATGACGGTGGCGCCCAGCTCGGGCGCGGCGGTCTTGGCGAGCGTGCCGCCGAACTTGCCCACCGCGGTGCGTGCGGCGGCGACGATGACGATGTCCTGGCTCATGTTTGCAGTCTCCTGAAAAAGGTGATGGGGGTGCGGCGGGCCGGATCAGGCCTTCTGGCGCACATAGCGGCCCGGCGCCGGCTCGATGGCCTTGTACTGCCGGCTGCCATAGCTCTTGGGCGCCACGACCTGCCTGCCGCCATGGTCGGCCAGCCAGCCCGACCACACCGGCCACCAGCTGCCCGGCTGCTCGGTGGCGGTGGCCAGCCAGGTGTCGGCATCGGCCGGATGCCGGGCATTGGTCCAGTGGCTGCGCTTGTTCTTGCTGGCCGGGTTGATCACGCCGGCAATGTGGCCCGAGGCGCCCAGCACGAAGGTCTGGTCCTTCGCGCCCTTCAACACGCCGGTGGAGGCGTAGGCCGCCTTCCAGGGCACGATGTGGTCTTCACGCGAGGCGTAGATGAAGACCGGGCTCTTGATCTTCGTCACGTCGAGCGGCAGGCCGCACACGCTCAGCTTGCCGGGCTGCTTCAGCTCGTTTTGCAGATAGGTGTGGCGCAGGTACCAGCAGTACATCGGGCCCGGCAGGTTGGTGGAGTCGCCGTTCCAGTACAGCAGGTCAAACGGTGGCGGCGCCTCGCCCTTGAGGTAGTTGCCGACCACGTAGTTCCACACCAGGTCGTTCGGGCGCAGGAAGCTGAAGGTGGTGGCCAGGTCCTTGCCCTTGAGCAGGCCGGGGCCGGTGGGTGCCTCGGCGCCGATGGTCATCTCGCGCAGCTGCACCGCGGCCTCGTCCACGAAGACATCCAGCACGCCGGTCTCCTCGAAGTCGAGCAGCGTGGTCAGCAGCGTCATCGACTTGGCCGGGTTCTCGCCGCGCGCGGCCAGCACCGCCAGCGCCGTGGTCAGGATGGTGCCGCCGACGCAGAAGCCCAGCGTGTTGATCTCGTCGGTGCCGGCAATCGCCTTGACCACCTCGATGGCCTCGATCGGGCCGTGCTCGATGTAGTCGTCCCAGGTCTTGGCGGCCAGGCTGGCGTCGGGGTTGCGCCAGCTGATCACGAACACCCGGTGGCCCTGCTCGACGGTGTAGCGGATCACCGAGTTCTCGGGCTGCAGGTCGAGGATGTAGAACTTGTTGATGCACGGCGGCACGAACAGCATCGGCCGCTCGTAGACCTTGGCGGTGAGCGGCTTGTACTCGATCAGCTGGAACAGCTCGTTCTCGTAGACCACCGCGCCTTCGCTGACGGCAACGTTGCGGCCGACCTCGAAGGCGCTCTCGTCGGTTTGCGAGACATGGCCCAGCTGCACATCCTTGACCAGCTGCTGCAGGCCCTGGGCCAAGCTCTCGCCACGCGTCTCCAGCGCCTTGGCCAGCGCGTCGGCATTGAGCGCCAGGCAGTTGGCCGGGCTGGCCGCGTCGATCCACTGCTGCACCGCGAAGCGCACCCGGGCCTTGGTCTTGGCATCGCCCTGCACGGCCTCGGCCATCTGCATCAGCGTGCGGGCATTCAGCAGGTAGCTCTGCGCGGCCATCGCGGCCACCGGGTTCTCGGCCCAGGCCTGGCCCGCGAAGCGCTTGTCGCCCACCGGCGCCGGCGCCTTGCCGTCCTTCTGGAAGCGGGTGAGCGAGTCGTTCCACATCTGCGCGGCCTGGGCCACGTAGTCGGCCTGCAGGCGGGTCATCGCGTCGATCGGCAGCGAAAGCCCCGACATCGATTTCCACATGTCGCCCACCGCGGTGCCGAAGGCCTGCGCGGCCTGGCCCATGTCGCTGGCGTTGGGCAGGGTCTTCGGGTCCATGCGCGTCGTCTCCAGGTGTTTGTCAGCGACCGGCTTGTTCGCTGCTGAGCACATGCTGTGCCACAGTGCGGTTTGTACGGCGGCTAGCTTACCGCATCATGACTCAATTTTTCGATAAGTGACATTACTTATCGCATAATGAAATGCACATCGTTGCCATCGCCTGGATGTTCGTGGTTGTGCTGATGACCGCGGCCGAGGCCACGTCCAGCCAGGGCAGCCTGCTGGGCGCCTTCTTCACCTTCGTGCTCTACGGCCTGCTGCCGCTGGGCCTGGTGCTCTACATCCTGGGCACGCCGGCACGCAAGGCGGCGCGGCGGCGCGCCGAGGCCGCGCAACTGGCCGGCCAGACCGCCGCCGATGCAAGCCCGCATTCAGGCGATGCGCGCGATGCAGGCGGCCATGCGCCCGGTGACCGGCGCGCGCCGGAACGAGAAGAAGCGTGACGGCTCGCTGAAGGTGCACCAGTGCCCGCCGTAGATCGCGCGCAGACCTGCCGCGGCCAGCCGGTCGCGTGCCAGGCCGGGCAGATCGGCCAGCCAGCGCGGGCTGCCGTCGGGCCGCGGCCGCGGTACGAAGCGCAGCGCCGCCGGCCCTGACAGGCACGCCGGGTCGGCGCCGAAGGCCTGCAGCACATCGGCCCCCACCTCGAAGGCCAGCGGCCCGATGCTGGGGCCCAGCCAGGCCTGCAGCTCATGCGGCGCCACACCGCCGGCCTGGGCCATGGCCGCCACGCTGCGCTCCAGCACGCCAGCGGCCAGGCCACGCCAGCCGGCGTGGGCCGCGCCCACCACCCGGCCGCAGCGGCTGGCCAGCAGCACCGGCAGACAATCGGCCACCTGCGCGGTGCAGGCGATGCCCGGTTCCGTGGTGATCGCGGCGTCGGCCGCCGGCCAGCTGGCGCCATCGTCGGGCGGCGCGGCCAGGGCATCGGCCCGGGTGAGCCGCAGCACCTCGGTGCCATGCACCTGGCGCAGGAACACCGGCACGGCGCCCAGCGCGGCAGCCAGGCGGCGCTGGTTCTCGCGCACGGCCCCGGGGGCATCCAGATCGCGGCCCGGCAGCTGCCAGGGGCGCAGGTTCAGGCTGTCGAAGGGGGGCTGGCTGACGCCGCCGGCGCGCGTGCTCATCGCCGCCACCACGCCCGGCGGCTCGGGCCAGTCGGGCAGCAGCAGGTGCGGGGCCAAGGCGGGTGCCGCATCGGCCAGGCGTGAAGCCTCGCCCTGCCCAGGGCCGGCCGTCGGGACTGGCATCAGGCCGCGTCGGGGCAGGCCGAAGGCTGGGTCTTGGCGAACGCCTCCAGCGCCATACAGGCCTCGAACACGCGCATCGCATGGGGCACGTGGCTCAGGCGGCACTCGAAGCGCTGGGCGTTGAAGATCTGCGGCACCAGGCAGCAATCGGCCAGCGTGGGCGTGTCGCCATGGCAGTAGCGGGCCGGCTGTGCGGCCAGCTGGCGTTCCACGGCCTCCAGCCCGGTCTCCACCCAGTGGCGGTACCAGCGGTTCTTGTCGTCCTCGGACAGCTTGAGGTCGTGGGT
>CAYPDO010000369.1:0-5195 GCA_964409495.1 uncultured Bordetella sp. | reverse complement strand
CCACTCGATCTGGCGCCCGACAGTGAAGTTCTCGAACCGGCCCTCCAGTGCCAGCACGATGGTCTCGGCCAGGCAGGCGTAGGCCACGCCCGGCGGCAGGCCGATGTTCTTCATCTTCACCTCGCCGGGCAGCTGGATCTCGCCGCTCTCGATCACCAGCACATCGGGGCGCTTGGCCACTTCTGACGGCGGCAGGTCGAGCGGGCGCGCCACGTCGGTGATCACGCAGCCGGGCTTGACCTTCATGATGTCGAGCACTTTCTTGCCGGCGCCCGAGGTGGCGGTGACGATCATGTCCATCTCGGCGATGTGGGTGTCGGCCTGGGCCGACAGCACCACCCGCGCATCGGGCGTCTCGCGCAGGATGGATTCCTTCAGCGCCAGCAGCTTGGCCGTCTCGGGCGAGACCAGGGTCACCTCCTCGGCCGCGCGCACCATCAGCCGCGCACAGGCCGCGCCGATGGCGCCGGTGGCACCCACGATCATGGCCTTGAACTTCACCCGGCCCTTGCCGCGCGGCCGCGGCAGCAGCTGCATGCGCAGCAGCGCATCATGCGCGGCCCACAGCGCGCCCGAGGCGCTGTAGCTGTTGCCGGTGGTGATGGGCAGCGTGGCGCGCCGCGCCACCGTCACGCCGGCATCGCCCACCACCTTGGTGAAGGCGCCCAGGCCCATGATCTGCGCGCCCAGCTTCTTGGCCATGTCGGCGGCGGCCAGCAGGCGCCGGTAGGTGAACTCGGGGTGGTGGCTCATGATCTCGCGCGGCGTGCCGCCCACGCTGATCAGCCAGCCCTCGCAGGCCACGCCGGTGGGGCTGCGGATGCCTTCCACCTTGCTGTAGACAAAGGGCGGCGCATAGGCCATCACCTTCTCCAGCGAATCCATCAGCAGCGGCGGCGACACGCGGCTGAGCAGTTCGATCGGCTTGACCTTCTTGAAATACTCCTGCGACAGCGGGTGGATCACGAAGGCGAAGCGGTTGGTGCGCTGGAAGCCGTTGGGGTGCAGCAGGCGGGGCTGCAGGGCGGGCCCGCCCGCGGCGCCGTCGGCCGCGCCGGTGAGCACGTCCAGGTAGTCGTCATCGGCCAGTTCGTCGGCAGCCTTGCCGGTGGCGGCCAGCACCATGGCATCGAGCAGCGCCGGGTCCAGCACCTGGCCCTCGCACATTGGCGCGCCGTCGATCACCAGGTGCACGCCGGCGTCCTTGAAGTGCGCCAGGCGCGCATCGTTCACCGTGGTGGTGATCAGGGTCTTGCCGGCCAGCTCCTCGAGGCCGAAGCCGTCGAGCTCGTGCACCGGCGCCACCACCACCGTGGCACGCGCCATCGCCTTGCGCAGCACGAACTGCGTCCACTGCCGCAGCAGCGGGCCGCGCATCATGCGCGGCGGGCGCCAGTCGCTCACGTAATGCGCACCGCTGGCGTACAGGCCCAGCGCGTCCAGCGAGGTGATCAGCTTGGGCACGCCCAGCTGCAGCAGCGGGTCGGCGAACATCAGGTTCGCGGTGTACTCCTGCATGGCCATGGCCAGCCGGTAGTTCGCCAGGCCGGAGAAGAACAGCACATTGGCGTTGTCGAAGTAGTGGCCCAGCGTGCTCTGGGCGTGGCGCAGCGCCCATTCGAGCAGGATCTCCGACAGCCGCGCGCCGGTGGTCACCGGCACATGCCGCGCCACGCCGGCCAGGCGGGCGAAGTCGTCGTCGATCTCGCGCTGGGCCCCGATGCGTGCGCTGTCCTTCACCAGCCCCAGGCCGATGGCCTGCGCATGGCGGTCCCAGTACTTCAGCAGCCGGGTGGCCTGGGCCAGGCTGCCGTCGGTGCCCACACGCTGCACCTGCAGATCCTGGCCCAGCAGCCGGGTGCGCAGCTCGAAATCCTGGCGCCGCGCGCCCAGGCTGATGCCGATCACGTTCTTCATGCTCTTCCTTCGGCAAACTGGCCAAGGTCAAGATGATGGAGCCGCCGGATGATTCCCGAATTGATCAGCGACATGGCCCGCAGTGTCGGCCTGCCCCGGCTTAAGCGCGCCGCCGGCGTGCTGACCAAGCGCCTGCCCATCCCGCAGCCGGTGCTGCTGGTGGGCGCCGGCTCGTCGGCCCGGCTGGGCCAGGCCATCGCCGACTTCGGCCACCGCCACGTGCTGCTGGTCAGCGATGCAGTGATCAGCCAGCTGGGCCTGGCGCGGCCGCTCAGCGATGCGCTGGCGGCCGCCGGCGTGGCGGTGACCGTGTTCGACGAGGTGACGCCCGATGCCCCGATCCCGCAGCTGGAGGCCGGCGTGGCGTGCTACCTGGCCGCCGGCTGCGACGCCATCGTGGCGGTGGGCGGCGGCTCGGTGATGGACGCGGCCAAGGTCATCGGCCTGGCCGCCGCGAACGGCAAGGCGCCGGCCGAGCTGGTGGGCTACTTCAAGGGCCGCCACGGCCCGCCGCCTCTCTATGCCGTGCCCACCACCGCCGGCACCGGCAGCGAGGTGACGGTGGCCGCCGTGATCTCCGACCCGGGCGCCGACGCTGCGGCCGGCCGCAAGCGGGTGGTGGCCGACACCCGCATCGTGCCCGAGATGGCCGCGCTGGATCCTCTGCTGATGGTCGGCCTGCCAGCCGACGTGACGGCCGCCACCGGCATCGACGCGCTGACCCATGCCATCGAGGCCACGATCAGCCAGTGGGCCACGCCCCACACCGACCGCATGGCCCGCGCCGCGGTGGCGCTGATCTGGCGCTGGCTGAAGCTGGCGCATGCCGATGGCGCCCACCTGCAGGCGCGCGAGCAGATGGCCCTGGCCAGCACCTGGGCCGGCCTGGCCTTCACGCGCGCCAGCGTGGGCAATGTGCATGCCATTGCGCACCAGCTGGGCGCGCGCTACCACACGCCGCACGGCCTGGCCAACGCCATCATGCTGCCGACGGTGCTGCGCTTTTGCCAGGCCGAGGCGACACCGCAGCTCGCGGCGCTGGCACGCGCGGTGGGCCTGGACGATGGCATCAACGACGGCCACGACACCGAGGCCACGCTGGCGCTGCGCTTCATCGACGGCGTGCAGGCGCTGACCGATGCGCTGGCCATCCCACGCAGCCTGGCCGCGCTGCAGGAGGCCGACATCCCGGCGCTGGCCCGTGCCGCCTGCTGGGAGGCCGACACCAACTACCCGGTGCCGCGGCGCATGACGCAGATGGCCTGCGAGGCGCTGCTGCGCAGCGTGCTGCCCACGGTGGCCAAGCCGCCGGCCAAGCGCAGGCGCCAGCCCGCGGCCCCGCCCCACCGGGCCGCCCCAGGGGGCTGAGCGCCGCCACCCGGGGGCAGGCGCGCAGCGCGTCTTGGGGTCGGCCAGGTCAGTCGAACGGGTAGACCACGCCCAGCCGCTGGCGGATCTGCTGCATCCACTCGGCCAGCGCCAGAGTCTCGGCCAGCGGCATGGCCGGGCTCTCCAGCAGGCCGGCGCGCACGCAGCGCACGGCCTCGTCGATCTCGCCCTCGAAGCCGTTGATCTCGTGCGGGCACGCCAGTGCCACCGGCACCTCGCCGCGGCGCGACAGCACGGCCTGGGTGGCGCCCCAGAACGGCTCGGCAATGCGGATGCAGCCGCGTTCACCCTGGATGGACAGCGCGTTCTCGCCCTGGCCATCGGCCGCGCACACAAACTGCGCCACCGCGCCGCCCTCGAACACCAGGGTGCCAGCCACGCGGCGGTCGACGCCGGTGGCGGCCAGCGCGCCGTCCACCTGCAGCGTGACCAGCGGCGGGCAGCGGCCGGGCGCCGTCTCGAGCGCCCAGCGGCTGAGCGCCAGGTTGTAGACGCCCAGGTCCAGCAGCGCGCCGCCGGCCAGCGCCGGGTTCCACATGCGGTCCTGCGGGTCGTAGGGCGCGGCGAAGCAGAAGCTGCTCTGCACATGCTGCACGGCGCCGATCTCGCCCGCATCCAGCCATTGCCGCACGCCGGCATACAGCGGCAGAAAGCGCGTCCACAGCGCCTCCATCACGAACACCTGGCGTTCGCGCGCCAGCGCCAGCACCTGCCGGGCCTGTGCCAGCGTGGCCACCAGCGGCTTCTCGCACAGCACGGGCTTGCCGGCCTGCAGGCAGCGCAGCAGGGCCTGGGCATGTTGGGCATGCGGCGTGGCGATGTAGACCGCGTCGATGGCCGGATCCGCCAGCAGCGCCGCGAGATCGCTGCTGGCGCGCGGCGCCGGCCGCCCGGCACCTGCCCATCGCGTGGCAAAGGCCTGGGCCCGCGCCGAATCGCGCCCGCACACGCTGTGCAGGTGCATGCCGGGGCGCTGCTGCACCACCTCGGCAAACTTGTGGGCGATGCGGCCCGGGCCGATCAGGCCCCATGCGAACGACGACATGCGGGTTGCCTTCTTCGTCGACGCCACCGCGGCGCCAGGGCGTGATCATCGCAGGCCGGCACTCAGGCCTTGTCGGCCAGCGCCCTGGCGATGCGGTGGCGCGCCACCCGCGCCTTGGGCACCGGGTGGTCGAACCAGGCGCGCACGTCTTCATCCAGCCCGATGCCGTGCATGAAGTTGTAGATGGCCTTGCGCAGGCCCACGCCCAGCTGGTCGTGGTGGGTGCCGGTGGGGTCGATGAAATCCACGTCGTTGCGCGCGAACACGCGCCCGCCCTCGGGCTGCGGCAGCGGCTGCAGCCGGATGCCATAGGCCGCGGGGTCCAGGCCCACCGGCGAATGCACGGTGCAGGCAAAGCGGTGGAAGAAGCCACTCTGGATGCAGCCCTCGGCAAACAGCTGGCGCACGGTTTCCAGCGCGTCCACTGTCTCCTGCACGGTCTGCGTGGGAAAGCCATACATCAGGTAGGCATGCACCAGGATGCCGGCCTCGCTGAAGGCTTTGGTGACGCGCGCCACCTGGTCCACCGACACGCCCTTGTTCATCTTCTGCAGCAGGCGGTCGCTGGCCACCTCCAGGCCGCCGGTCACGGCGATGCAGCCGCTGTCGGCCATGGCCTGGGCCAGTTCGCGGTTGAAGCTCTTCTCGAAGCGGATGTTGCCCCACCAGCTGATGGCGGTGCCGCGGCGCGTCAGCTCGGCGGCCAGCGCCTTCAGGCTCTTGGGCGGCGCGGCCTCGTCGACGAAGTGGAAGCCGGTCTGCCCGGTCTCGGCCACGATGGCCTCGATGCGGTCCACCAGCTTCTCGGCACTGGCGGCCTCGTAGCGGCCGATGTAGTCGAGCC
>CAYPDO010000368.1:0-5203 GCA_964409495.1 uncultured Bordetella sp. | reverse complement strand
GACTACTCCAACCTCGCCTCGCTGACCACGCTGCCGATCTCGGAGCTGAAGATCGACCGCAGCTTCGTGCGCAACCTGGGCATCACGCCGCAGAGCTCGGCGGTGGTCAACGCCATCATCGCGCTGGCGCGCTCGCTGGGCCTGCGCGTGGTGGCCGAGGGCGTCGAGAACCTGCGCCAGATGGAAGAGCTGCTGCGCCTGGGCTGCGGCGTGATGCAGGGTTTCCTGTTCAGCCGCCCGATCGCGCCCGATGACCTGGAGGTCTGGCTGCAGCACACCGTGCTGCCGGGCAATGCGCCGTGGATCATGCATGGCACGACCACGCGGCTCGAAGCCGTGCGCTCGGGCGCACGCGGCCGCTCCTGAGCGTCGTGCCAGGCGCCGCGGCCGGCCTGCCGCGACCAGGCGCAGCGCCGATGCGCCATACCGAGGTGAAACCTTGACGACCCCAAGCAATGCCGCAGCATGGGCCAAGGGGGCCTTGCGCCGCCTGGCCAGCGCCCAGCTGGAACCCACACCGGCCAACTACGCCCGCGCCTATGCCGAGGAATCCGGCGAGGACCTGCCACCCGCCGACGGCAGCCTGCCGCCGCGTGCGCGCAACGTGATCGAGCGCCTGGCCATGCGCCTGACCGACGATCCGGCGCTGCGCGGCGAACTGGCCGGCGCGCTGATGGCCGGCCGCTGGGACGAGGCCGCCAAGGCGCTCGAGCGCAGCGCCGGCGCCGCCGGGGCGCAGGGCGAGGCCTGGGCGCGGCTGATCGAGCGCCTGGCGCGTGGCCTGGAACGCGGCGGGCGGCAGTGGACGGCGGCGCGCAAGAAAGACAGCCTGGCGCGTGTGCTGGAAAGCAGCCGCAGCGACGCGGCCCGCCTGCAGCAGCGCCTGGGCCAGCTGGTGGGCACCTGGGACAACGACGCGCCCGATGCCGCGGTGGCGGCGGCCGAGAACAGCCCCCCCGCTCCGGCCACCGCCCCGGCCGCCGCCAGCGCCGCGGCCGGGCAGCCAGACAGTGCCACCACCACGGGCCTGGCGGCTGACCCCGCGGCGCACACGTCAGGCGCCGCGCAGCAGTTGGTCACCGAGCTGGCGGACACCGTGCGCGCCGGCCTGGCCGGCGACGAGCCGCGGGCCGGCGAACTGGCCGACGCGTTGGCGGCACTGGCCAACCGTGTGCAGCACGAGGGCGCCACGCCGGCGCTGGCCAACGCCGTGGCCGCCGTCTGCCTGCGCGTGCGCGGCCTGTTCGGCCTGCGCCAGTCGCTGGTTGATGAACTGCTGGCCCTGACCCGCGCCCTCACCGATGGCCTGGCCGATCGGGCCCCCGATGGCCAGGCACAGCAATGGGCGCGTGGCCAGGGCGAGGCCCTGCGTGCGCAGCTGGATGCCGTGGCCGGCCCAGATGGCGGGGCCAGCGCGCGCGCGGTGCGGGCCGCGCGCGAACTGCTGACGCGCACCCGCGATCAGCAGCGCGCGCTGGCGGCCGAGCGCGTGCTGGCGCGCGACGCGCTGCGCCAGGTGGTGCAGCAGGTGCTGGCCGAGCTGGGCGAGCTGGGGCAGGCCACCGGCCGCTTCGGCGACCAGATGGCCGCGTACGGTGCGCGCATTGCCGCGGCCGATTCGCTGGAACACCTGGCCGGCCTGGTGCAGGAGATGGTGGGCGAAAGCCGCGCCGTGCAGACCGTGGTGGCCGGCGCGCGCGACCGCCTGGCGGCCGAGCATGCACGCGCTGGCGAGCTGGAGTCGCGCGTGCGCGCGCTCGAGCTGGAGCTGCGCCGGCTGGATGAAGAGGTGTCCACCGATGCGCTCACCCAGGTGGCCAACCGCCGCGGCCTGGAGCGCGCCTTCGAGGCCGAGGCGCGGCGCCGCCGCGATGCACCCGATGCCGCCCGGGCGCCACTGGCCGTGGGCCTGCTCGACATCGACAACTTCAAGAAGCTCAACGACACGCTGGGCCATGCCGCCGGCGACGAAGCGCTGAAATCGCTGGCCGAGCGGGTGCGCGGCTGGCTGCGCCCTGGCGACCATGTGGCGCGCTTCGGCGGCGAGGAATTCGTGGTGCTGCTGCCCGACACGCCGGTGGACGAGGCGCAGGCCGCGCTCACGCGGCTGCAGCGCCAGCTCACCGCCAGCCTGTTCATGCACGACGGCAAGGAGGTGTTTGTCACCTTCTCGGCCGGCGTGAGTGCCTGGCGCGATGGCGAGCCACTGCAGCGTGCGCTGGAGCGCGCCGACGAAGGCCTGTACGAGGCCAAGCGCACGGGCAAGAACCGCACCTGCGTCGTTTGAACATGCCCCCACGTCGCTGCGCTCCTGCCCCCCGAGGGGTCGCTCAGTCCCTTGGGGCGGCCCGGCGGGAATGAGGCCGGCGTCTCGCTGCTGCGCGGGCACATGGCGGCCCTGCGCTCCTCGCCGTACGGGTGTACGGCTGCGGTGCTCGAACCACCCTGAGCCCGCCCGCGACGCGATCCACCAGCCTCAAATATTGACACCTCGCAAGGCTGGCTGTCAGCTTGCTGTGGTGGCATCGGGGGTGCTGATGCCTGCCCCGCGCCCGCCGTGCCCCACGCCTTCAACTTCAACGTCTCCCCGTTCGACTGCCTGACCGCCGAGCAGCGCCGCCTGGTGCGCGACAGCGTCGACATCGTGTTCGTGCCGGCCGACCGGGTGGTGCTGGCCCCGGGCGAGGCGCCGCAGCACCTGCTGGTGCTGATCCAGGGCCATGTGCGGCAGTGGGAGGGCGACGAGCTGGTGGCCACCTACGGCCCCGACGACTGCTTCGACGGCCGCGCCCTGGTCACCGGCATCGCCAGCGACCGTTTCGTGGCCGCCGGCGAGGTGCTGGCCTACCGCCTGCCGCGCGACACCGTGAACACGCTGATCGCCGGCAATGCCACCTTTGCCGCGCTGCTGTTCGCCGACCTGTCGAAGAAGCTGGCCGCGCTCAGCGCGCACCACCGCCAGCACGAGATGCAGAGCCTGACACTGGCGCGCGTCGACCAGGCCGTGCTGCGCACGCCGCACTATGTGGATGCGGCGATGGACATCGTCTCGGTGGTGCGCCTGTTCACCGGCCAGCGCGTCACGCATGTGCTGGTGCGCGGTGTCGGCAGCGCAGCCGCGGATGGCGGTGACGGCAAGGCGGGGCAGCGCCTGGGCATCTTCACCACGGCCGGCCTGCAGCGCGCCATCCTGCACGGCCGGCCGCTGCACCAGCTGCCGGTGGGCGAGCTGGCCAGCCATCCGCTGGTCAGCGTGGCGCCCGATGCGCCGCTGTTCGAGGCCCTGGCCACGATGATCCGCCACCGCGTGCAGCGCGTGGTGGTGCGCGCGCCCGCCACGCCGGGCCAGGCGGGCGATGCCGGCCTGGACGGGCCGATCCTGGGCGTGCTGGAACAGGTGGACCTGCTGGGCTTCCTGTCCAACCACAGCACGCTGGTGACGCGGCAGATCCTCGAGGCGCAAGACCTCGCGGCGCTGCGCGGCCCGGCGGCGCAGATCACCCAGGTGATCGGCCTGCTGCAGCGCGGTGGCACCAAGGTGGGCCTGATCGCACGCCTGGTGCAGGAGCTCAACGCGCTGCTGTTCGAGCGCGCCTGGCAGCTCATCGCGCCGGCCGAGCTGGTGGCCAACAGCTGCCTGTTCGTGATGGGCAGCGAAGGCCGTGGCGAGCAGCTGCTCAAGACCGACCAGGACAACGGCCTGATCCTGCGTGACGGCTATCTGCCGCCGGCCGATCTGGCCGCCATCTGCACGCGCTTCTCGCAGGCCCTGGCCGACTTCGGCTACCCCGAATGCCCCGGCCAGATCATGCTCAGCAACCCCGAGTGGCGGCACGAGGCGGCCGATTTCGGCGAGCGCGTGCGGCGCTGGCTGCTGATGCCCTCGCCCGACAGCCTGATGTCGCTGGCCATCTTTCTGGATGCCCATGCGGTGGCGGGTGACGTGGCCTTGCTGGCCCAGGTGCGCGGCGAGGTGTTCAACCTGGTCACCGACAACGATGCGCTGCTGGCGCGTTTTGCCGCGGCCATCAATGCCTTCGAAGGCGGTGGCGGCTGGTGGTCGCGGCTGTTCGCGCTGGAAGATGGCAAGCACCTGCTCGACCTGAAGAAGGCCGGCAGCTTTCCGCTGGTGCATGGCGTGCGCAGCCTGGCGCTGGCCCACCGCGTGCAGGCCACCGGCACGGTGGCGCGCATTGAGGCCCTGGTGGCGGCCGGCGCGCTGGAGCCCGGCCTGGCCACTGACCTGGGCGACAGCCTGCACTTCTTCATGGGCCTGAAGCTCAAGCTGGGCCTGGCCGCGCTGGAGGCCGGTCAGGCCCCCGGCGGCGGCATCGACGTCGATCGCCTGACCAGCCTGGACCGCGATCTGCTGAAAGACACGCTGGCGGTGGTCAAGCGCTTCAAGCAGATGCTGCGGCTGCGCTTTCACCTGGATGCGCTGTGAGCCTGGGCAGCGGCTGGGCGGCCATCAAGCGCGAGTGGTCGCAGCGGCAGCTGGCCGATGCGCAATGGGCCTTCCTGTGGCACACGCCGCCGCCGGACGAATGGGTGGCGCTGGATGTGCTGGCCAGCGGCCACGACGCCGCGCATGCCCGCTTGCTGGCGCTGGCCGCGGTGCGGGTGGCCGGTGACCGCGTGCTGGCCAGCCAGCGGCTGGCGCTGACGCTGACCGGCCCCGGCGCCGAGCGCGCCAACCGGGGTGATGCCGCCAACGGGGCCGAACCCACCGCGCCCGAGCAGGCCATGGCCCAGCTGCTGCATTTCATCGGCCCGCGGCCGCTGGTGGGCTACTACCTCGACTTCGACCTGGCCCTGATCGAGCGCGCCGCGCTGCCGCTGCTGGGCACCGGGCTGCCGAATGCGCGCCACGATGTCTCGGCGATGTTCCACGACTGGAAGTTCCGCCAGCTGCCGCCCTACCAGCAGCAGGGCGCGCTGACCATCGACCTGCGCTGGGCCACGCTGCTGCGCGAGCTGGGCCTGCCCGAGCGCGACTCGGCCACGCCGCTGGACGGCGCGGTGCAGGCCGGTCTGGCCTTCGTGGTGCTGCGGCACCGGCTGGGCCTGGCCTGACCGGGCCGCGCGGCCCTGGGGCCGGCTGGCGCCCCGGGCGCCCCGGGGCCTGTCAGCGTGGCGGGCGGCGGTGCAGCACGATCGGCCGTGCCGCGGCGCCGGCACAGCCGGCCTCGGCCCCGCCGGCGGC
>CAYPDO010000367.1:0-5208 GCA_964409495.1 uncultured Bordetella sp. | reverse complement strand
TCAGCAGCAGCGCGCTGGATGCCGGTGATGATGACCGCATCACGCTCGGCGCGGGTGACAAGCTGGTCATCGGCGGCTTCGGTGCCGACACGATCACGGCCGGCGCCGGTCTGCACCTGGCCGCCGGTGACCACGCCAGCTTCAGCTTCAATGGCGCGGGTGTGCTCACCCGGGCGATCACCACCGACCTGCGCCCCGCCACCGGCGGCAACGACAGCCTGAGCGTCGGCGATGGCGATGCCGTGCTGCTGGGTGGCACCGGTGACGACCGCATCCGCGCCGGACGGGGCGACCAGCAGGTGGCAGGTGACCACGCCCGCCTGCAGTTCACCGAGGCCGGCCTGCTGCTGCGCGCCGAGACCCTCGACAGCGCCACCACGCTGCCCGGCGGCCACGACGACATCACGCTGGGCGATGGCCGCCACACCGTGCTGGGCGGCCAGGGCGATGACCGCATCACCACCGGCCATGGCGACGACGTGGTGCTGGGCGATGCCGGCGTGGTGCAGATGCGCGCCGACGGCCTGGCGCTGGAACAGCTCAGCACCGGGCCGGCCGATGCGCAGACCCAGGCCCTGGCGGCGGCGCCGGCGCAGGCCCGCACGGCGGCCTTGCCGCCTGTCGCCACCGAGGGCGATGACACGCTCAGGCTTGGCAACGGCGCCAAAACCGTGCTGGCCGGCGGCGGCCGCGATGCCTTGAGCGCCGGCGCCGGCCGCCATGTGGTGCTGGGCGATGGCGGCGAGCTGCGCTACAACGCCGACGGTGCCCTGGTGCTGGCGCGCAGCCTGCCCGGCGGCGGCGACGCCGCATCGGACGACGCCGATGCCATCGTGCTGGGCGATGGCGACAACCTGGTGATCGGCGGCCTGGGCGCCGACCACATCGTCACCGGCCAGGGCAGCGACATCCTGCTGGGCGACAACGGCCAGCTGCTGATGGATGCCGCCGGCCGGCATGCGCAGCAGCTCGGCAGCCTCGACGATGCACAGGGCGGCGCCGACCTGATCGAGGCCGGTGCCGGCGCCAAGCTGATCCTGGCCGGCGCGGGGGCCGATGTGGTGTCGGCCGGCGTCGATGCCGCCAGCGGCCAGGCCAGCGGCGCGCCGGCCGCGCGCGTGGTGTTCGGCGATGGCGGCGAGATCAGCTTCAACGCCGACGGCCGCGCCACGCGCTACACCACGCACCAGCCGGTGCTGACGCAGGCCGCCGACGACCGCATCGCGCTGGGCGATGGCGACAACATCGCGCTGGGCGGCGCCGGTGGCGACACGGTGCGCGCCGGCAATGGCAACAACCTGCTGCTGGGCGATGGCGGCGTGCTGCAGCGCGATGCCGCCGGCCAGGCCTGGGCACAGCTGCACAGCACGCTGCCCGAGGCGCTGGATGCCGCGGCCCTGGCCCGGGCCGGCGGCAATGACCGCCTGCAGGCCGGCCAGGGCCGGCAGATCGTGCTGGCCGGCCTGGGCGATGACGAGGTGGCCACCGGCGCCGGCGGCAGCCTGGTGCTGGGCGACAACGGCCGCGTCGATTTCGTGCAGGGCCGCGTCGTGCAGGCGCACAGCACCGACCTCGTCGCCGCCAGCGGCGGCAGCGACCAGCTGTCGCTCGGCGATGGCGACAACACCGTGCTGGCCGGCGTGGGCAGCGATCAGGTGGCCACCGGCGCCGGCCGCGATGCGGTGCTGGGCGATGGCGGCAGCGTGGACTTCGACGCCACCACCGGCGCGGTGCTGTCGCTGCGCAGCGGCGATCCGCTGCTGGGCGGCAACGACACGCTGCAGCTGGGCGCTGGCGATGACCTGGCCATCGCCGGGGCCGGCAACGACACGCTCGACGGCGGCGCCGGACAGGATGTGCTGGTAGGCGACGGCGCCGTGGTCACCCGGGCCCCGGCCGAGGGCCGCGTGCGCGTGCTGTCGATCGATGTCACCGAGGGCGGCAACGACCAGCTGGACGGCGGCGCCGGCAACGACATCGTCGTCGGCGGCCAGGGCCGCGACCTGATGTTCGGCAGCCTGTCCGAAGACCTGCTGCTGGGCGGCAATGCCGCCGTGCGCCTGCAGGACGGCCTGGCCGAGCAGGTGCAGGCCGACACCCATGATCTGGCCACCGAGACGCTGTTCGGATCCTTTGCGCCGCACCTGGTGCCCGGCGATGGCCATGGCGACGGCGACAGCGGGCAGCAGGCCGGCGCGGGCCTGGCGGCCGACACCGGGCGCCTGCCGCCGTCGCTGGCCGCGCCGGCCGCGCGGCTGCTGGATGCTGCGGCCTTCCGCCGGCTGTTCCAGTCGGTGCTGCACATGCCCGGTGGCCATGCCGCTGTGGCCGAGCCCGATGCCGCGGCGGCCGATGCGCCGGCCAGGCCCGAGGCGGCCGCGCTGCGCCGCGCCGTGCCGCAGCGCGACGCCGTCGCGCGCGATGCCACGCCTGCCGCTGCGGATGCCGGCGTGGATGCCGGCGCCGCGCAGGCGCCACGCCGTGCGCCGGCCGCCACGCCGGCCCCGGCCGCAGCGGCTGGCAACGCCTTGCCTGCCGCGCCGAGTGGCCGGGCGGACCAGCGCAACGCGGCCGGCGCGGCCACGGCCGCCGCCGCAAGCGCGCCCGATGCCGCCCATCTGCCTGGCGCTGTGCTGGCCGCTGCGGCGCTGGCTGCCCTGCCGCGCCGCGGCCTGCTCGACCGCCAGGCCATGCAGGGCCGGCAGCCGGCCGCGGCCGGCCCCAGCCCGGTCTTCCCGGCCTCCCCGGCCTCCCCGGCCGAACCCGCGCGCCCGCCCGTCACCGACGCCACACAGCAGCCCCGCCGCCTGCACATAGACTGGCGGCCGCGCCGCTGAGCCCGCGCCCGGCCGCGCCGCCGCCAGCCCTGCCGCGCCGCCCCGGCGCAGCGCGAGTGCCCCACCTTCACCTGCCCCTGCCACGATGGACAACACCCCGCCCACCGATCCCGTTCCACCGCTTGTCCGGCCGCTGACCGGCGACGGCGCGCCGCAGGTCACCTGGGACGACAGCGCCATGCGCAGCACACATGCCAATGTGTGCAACGTGATGGGCACGCGCGAGGAAATCATGCTGCTGTTCGGCACCAACCAGGCCTGGCAGGCCGGCAGCCAGGCGGTGACGGTGCAGCTGTCCGAGCGCATCATCCTCAACCCCTATGCGGCCAAGCGCCTGTGGCAGCTGCTGGGCCAGGGCCTGAAGGAATACGAAGCCCGCTTCGGCGAGCTCAAGGTGTGAGCCTGCAGGTCGATGCCCAGGCCGCCGCGGCGGCCGCCGCCACCGCGTCCGCCCGCAGCGCTGCCAGTGCCTGGCCGGCCGGCATCGAGCAGCAGCCCGACGCCGCCTTCTATGCCGCCTGGCTGGCCAGGGTGTGCGCGGCCCTGCCGGGCGCGCAGGCCGGCGTGGTGGTGGTGGGGCCGCCCGAGCTGGGGCCGTTTGCACCGCAGGCCTTCTGGCCGCAGGCCGAGGGCGGCGCGCCGCAGCTGGCCGATGTGGCCGAGCAGGCGCTGGGCAGCCGCGCACCGGTGGCCGCCGAGCTGCCCGCGCCGGCGCCGGCTGGGGCCCCGGCGGTGCACGCGTCGGCCGTGGGCCTGGCCCTGCCGCTGCTGGTGGACCACCAGCTGCACGGCGTGGTGGCGGTGGCCCTGGCGCAGCCGCTGGCGCGGCCCGCGGCCGAGCTGCTGGACGCCCTGCGCTGGGATGCCGCCTGGATCACGCTGCACCTGCGCCGCACGGTCGAGCAGGAAGACAGCGGCCGGGCCCAGCGCCTGATGCTGGCGCTGGACCAGGTGGCGGCGCTGCTGCAGGACCAGCCTTTTGACGAAGCGGCGCGCGGCTTTGTCACCGAGCTGGCCACGCAGCTGGGCTGCGACCGCGTCAGCCTGGGACGGCGCCGCGGCAGCCGCGTGCGGCCGCTGGCGCTGTCGCACAGCGCCGATCTGGCGCGCCGGACCAGCCTGGTGCAGGCCCTGGGCGAGGCCATGGACGAGGCCTTCGACCAGAAGGCCGTGATCCGCCTGCCGGCCCAGCCGGGCGACGAGGTGCTGGTCACGCGCGCCCATGCGCTGCTGGCCGATGGCGGCTGCGTGCTGAGCATCCCGTTCCAGGGCGCCGATGGCTTTGCCGGCGTGCTGTGCTTCGAGCGCACGGCCAGCCAGCCCTTTGGCGCGGCCGAGCTGGCGCTGGGCCAGTCGCTGGCGGCCATGGCCGGCCGCGTGCTGGCGCTCAAACACCGCAGCGAGCGGCCGCTGCCCATGCAGGTGCTGCTGGCCGCGCGGCGCCAGCTGCAGCGCCTGTTCGGCCCGCGCCACATCACGCGCAAGCTGGTGGTGCTGGGCCTGGTGGCGGCGGTGGCCTTCTTCAGCGTGGCCACCGTGCCCTACCGCGTGGGCGCGCCGGCCACGCTGCAGGGCGAGCTGCGGCGCACCGTGGCGGCGCCGTTCGATGGCTTCGTCACCCAGGCCAGCGTGCGCGCCGGTGATGTGGTCAAGGCCGGCGCCGTGCTGGCCGTGCTGGACGACCACGACCTGCGGCTCGAGCGCCTGAAATGGGCCGCCCAGTACGCCCAGTACCAGAAGCAGCAGCAGGAGGCCGTGGCCGGGCGTGACCGTGCCAAGGCGCAGATCAGCCAGGCGCAGTTCGAGCAGGCCCTGGCCCAGGTGAACCTGATCGACGAGCAGCTGGGCCGTGCCGTGGTGCGTGCGCCCTTTGCCGGCGTGATCGTGCGCGGTGATCTGTCGCAGACCCTGGGCAGCGCGGTGCGCCGCGGCGATGTGCTGTTCGAGCTGACGCCGCTGGCCGGCTACCGCGTGGTGGTGGAGGTGGACGAGCGCGACATCCAGGAGATTGCCGTCGGCCAGAAGGGCCAGCTGCTGCTGGCCGCCATCGCCGACCAGCCGCTGCCCTTCACCATCACCCGCCTGACCAGCGTGACCACCGCGCGCGATGGCCGCAACTTCTTCCGCATCGAGGGCGTGCTGGCCGCGCCGGGCGAGCGCCTGCGCCCGGGCATGGAAGGCGTGGGCAAGGTCGAGGTCGGCGAGCGCCACCTGATCTGGGTGTGGACGCACCGCCTGGTGAACTGGCTGCGCCTGTTTGCCTGGACCTGGCTGCCATGATCCCCCCCCGAAGCGCCTTCGGCGCCTCCCCCCCCAGGGGGGCGCCGCCAGCGGCCCGGCGGAGCCGGTTCCGCGGCGGCCGCTGGGTTGG
>CAYPDO010000366.1:0-5219 GCA_964409495.1 uncultured Bordetella sp. | reverse complement strand
GCCGCCACGGATCGCCTCGCAGGGGTGGCAGTACTCGTTGATGAGACCGTCCACGCTCCAGGTCAGGTTGTACTTGAGGCTGTTGGTGGGGAAGGCCGGCAGCGCGCCCACGCGCATCTTCACTTCATGCAGCGTGTCGAAGCCCTTGGCGAGGTGGTGCGCCACGATGCCGATGAAGCCCGGCGCCAGCCCGCACTGCGGCATGAAGGCGGTGGGCGCGCCCTCGGCCAGGGCCTGGATGGCCTTGGTGGCGGCCACGTCCTCGGTCAGGTCGAAGTAGTGGCAGCCGGCCTCGCGCGCCACGGTAGCCGCGGCGATGGCCAGGTGGTAGGGCAGGGCGTTGACGATGGCCATGTGGCCCCGCACCGCGGCCAGCAGCGCGCGCGGGTCTTCGGTGTCCACCACGGCGGTGTGCAGCGGCGTGCCGGCGGGCATGGCGGCGGCCACGCGCGCCAGCGCGGCGGCGTCGCGGTCGATCACGGTCACGGTGTAGTCGCCGCTGGTGGCCAGCAGGCGGGCGATGGTCTGGCCGATGTGGCCGGCGCCGAGCAGGGCGATGTGCATGGAAGGCTCCTGGAGACGGGGTGTGGGCCACGCGGCCGATGGCCCAGAGTCTGATCAGAAGGCCTGACGATGGAAAGCAGCAAAGCGTCAGACTGGCTGGCGATGCTGACGAATCGTCGGTACATTTCGCCGCAATGATTCAAGACGACACCGACCGTGCGCTGATTGCGCTGCTGCAGGCCAACGCCCGCACGCCCACCGCCGACCTGGCGCGCCAGCTGGGCATTGCGCGCACCACGGTGGTGGCGCGGCTGCAGCGGCTGGAGCGCAGCGGCGTGATCGTGGGCTACACCGTGCGCCTGGGCCAGGACGAGGAACGCCCGCGTGTGATGGCCCATGTGGGCATCGCGGTCGAGCCCAAGCGTTCGCGCGAGGTGGTGCTGCGCCTGCAGGCCATCCCCGAGCTGACTCAGCTGTACACCGTGAGCGGCGAGAGCGACCTGATCGCCGTGCTGCGCGCCGACAGCACCACGCGGCTGGACGCGCTGCTCGATGAGATCGGCGAGACCGATGGCGTGCGCAAGACCACCACGTCGGTGGTGCTGGCGGTGCGCGTGGACCGCGGTTGACCGGAGACCTGCCATGCCCCTGCCCTGCTTCGAGACCCTGCACACCCCGCGCCTGCAGCTGCCGCCGGTGGCCGAGGCCCACCTCGACGACCTGCTGCGCATGAATGGCGACGACGCGGTGACGCAGTACCTGCCCTATGCCACCTGGGCCACGCGCGCCGATGGCCAGGCCTGGCTGGCGCGCATGCAGACGCTGCAGGCCACCGGCACCGCCCAGCAGCGGGTGCTGCAGCGCCTGGACGATGGCCGCGTGATCGGCAGCCTGCTGCTGTTCAGGCACGACGCGGGCAGCCGCCGCATCGAGCTGGGCTATGCGCTGGCGCGCGATGCCTGGGGCCAGGGTTTCATGCGCGAGGCGGTGCAGGCGGCCAGCGCCCATGCCTTTGGCGCGCTGGGCCTGCGCCGCATCGAGGCCGAGGTGAACCCCGACAACGTCGCCTCGTGTGCGCTGCTGGCGCGCCTGGGTTTCACGCTGGAAGGCCGGCTGCGCCAGCGCTGGACGGCCAAGGGCCGCAGCCACGACACGAACCTGTACGGCCTGCTGGACACCGACCCGCCGCCGGTGGCTTGACCGCCCAGCCCGCTGTTCAGGCTTCGAGTGCCAGCCGCACACGCACCGCGGCGCGCCCGCGCGGCGCCGGCGGCGCGGCCACCGCCTGCACCAGCATCAGCGCCAGGCGCTTGAGCGCATCCCAGGGCTCCAGCGGCCACTGCGGGTGCTTCAGGCCCTTGACGATGCCGTCGCAGGTGCTGGCGGCTTCCACCAGGTGGGCCAGCTGGTGCTCGGCCAGCAGCGGCAGCACGCGCTCGAACAGGCGCTCCTTGTTGCCCCACACGCGGTTCTCGCGCAGCGCCATCGGCAAGGGCTTGCCCTGGGCCATGGCGTCCTTCACGCGCTTGAGCGCGCGGATGTCCTCGGCCAGGGTCCAGTGCACCAGCACCGTGGCCTCGCCCTCGGCGCGCAGGCCGTCCACCATGCGCAGCACGCGCGCGGTCTGGCCGGCCAGCACCGCCTCGCTGAGCTTGAACACGTCGTAGCGCGCCACGTTCAGCACCGCGGCCTCCACCTGCTCGTAGGCCAGCTCGCCGGCCGGGTACAGCAGGGCCAGCTTCTGCAGCTCTTGATGCGCAGCGAGCAGGTTGCCTTCCACGCGGTCGGCAAAGAAGGCCAGGGTCTGGGCGCCGACATCGCCTTCGGCCACGCGCTGGCCCTGGCACGCCAGGCGCTGGGCAATCCACTGCGGCAGCGCGCGGCGTTCCACCGGATCGACGCGGATGCTCACGCCCGCGGCATCCAGCGCGGTGAACCAGGCCGACTGCTGCTGCTGGCGATCGAGCCGCGGCAGGTGCACGATGGTCAGCACATCGTCGCTGAGTGACTGGCAGTAGCGCTGCAGCGCCTCGGAGCCGTCCTTGCCCGGCTTGCCGCCGGGAATGCGCAGCTCGATCAGCTGGCGCTCGGCAAACAGGCTCATGGCCTGGGCCGCGCCCAGCACGCCCGACCAGTCGAAGTGCGCGCCGCTCACGGTGAACACCTTGCGCTCGCCATAACCGGCAGCACGCGCTGCGGCACGCACCGCATCGCCGGCTTCCTGGGCGAGCAGCGGCTCGTCGCCGTGCACGGTGTAGACGGCCTTCAGGCCGCGGGCGAGGTGGGCGTCGAGCTGGTCGCTGCGCAGTTGCATCTTGGGGCCGGATTGTGGCGCCAGAACACTCAGGCCAGTTGCACCCGCGACAGGCGCCGCAGCACCTGCAGCACGATGTCGGTCTGCATCGCGGCATAGAGCTCGGCTTCTTCCTGCTCCTTGGCCAGTGCGAAGGTCTCGCTGTAGCTCATGTCACGGCTGAGGGTCAATTCGCTGTCGGGGATCAGCTCGCGGCCGCCGGGGGTTTCGGCGCGGAACACCAGGCGCACGCGCAGCGTCAGCTCGCGCACCTGGCCGGCGGCGGTGGATGCCGCCACCACCTTCTGGCGGCGGTCTTCCAGCACGCGCAGCACCAGCTCGGCCTGGGCCGGGGCCGGCACCACCTGCACCTGGCTGCCCAGGCGGCGCTGCAACTCCTCGCCCAGCGGCGAGCCGGGCGCCAGACCCAGCAGCGCGATGCGCGCAAAGGGCAGCGGCGGTGCGCTGCGCAGCGCGAAGCCACAGCCGGCCAGGCCCCCGGCAGCGGCCAGGGCGGCGGCGGCGCTCAGCAGCTGGCGGCGGTGCATCAGCGGCACGCCGCTCACACCACCACGTTGACCAGGCGGCCCGGCACCACGATCACCTTCTTCGCGGCCTTGCCCTCGCTGAACTTGGCGAACTCGGCACTGGCCAGTGCGGCGGCCTCGATGCCGGCCTTGTCGGCGGCGGCCGGCACCTTCACGGCGCCGCGGGTCTTGCCGTTGATCTGCAGCACCAGTTCCACCTCGTCCTGCACCAGCGCGGCCTCGTCCACGGCGGGCCACGGCGCATCCAGCAGCTCGCCGATGGCCGCGGCATAGCCCAGCTGCTGCCACAGGCCGTGGCTGATGTGCGGGCAGGCCGGGTACAGCGCGCGCAGCAGCACCGACACGGCCTCGCACAAGGTGGCGGTGTCGCCATCGCTGCCGTCGGGCTTGAAGGCTTCCAGCGCGTTCAGCAGCTTCATGCAGCCCGAGACCACGGTGTTGTACTGCATGCGCTCGTAGTCGTGGCTCATCTGGCGCAGCACCAGATGCACCTCGCGGCGCAGCGCCTTGGCCTCGGCGCGCAGTTCAGCCTTCGACAGATCGCCGGCAGTGGCGCGCTGCAGCGCGTCGGCGTGCTTGGCGCCGAAGGCCCACACGCGTTTCAGGAAGCGGTGCGCGCCTTCCACGCCGGCGTCGTTCCACTCCAGCGTCTGCTCGGGCGGGCTGGCGAACATCACGAACAGGCGCGCGGTGTCGGCGCCGTAGCGGTCGATCAGCGCCTGCGGGTCGACGCCGTTGTTCTTCGACTTCGACATCGTGCCCACGCCGCCGTAGTCGACCGCCGAGCCGTCGCTCTTGAGCCTGGCACCCACCACCTTGCCGCCGTCATCGGTCACGTTCTCGACCTCGTGCGGCCAGAAGTACTCGATGCCGCCCTGCGCGGTGCGCCGGCTGTAGATGTGGTTGAGCACCATGCCCTGGGTCAGCAGCTTGGTGAAGGGCTCGCTCACCTCCACCAGGCCCAGGTCGCGCATCACCTTGGTCCAGAAGCGCGCGTACAGCAGGTGCAGGATGGCGTGTTCGATGCCGCCGATGTACTGGTCCATCGGCATCCAGTAGTTCGCGCCGTCCGCCACCATCTTGTCCGGGTTGGTCGGGTCGCAGTAGCGCATGTAGTACCAGGACGAATCCACGAAGGTGTCCATGGTGTCGGTCTCGCGCCGCGCGGGTTTGCCGCACACCGGGCAGACCACGCCGGCATGGAAACCTGCATGCTTGTGCAGCGGGTTGCCTGAACCGTCGGGGATGCAGTCCTGCGGCAGCACCACGGGCAGGTCCTGCTCGGGCACCGGCACCGCGCCATGCGCTTCGCAATGGATGATGGGGATGGGCGTGCCCCAGTAGCGCTGGCGCGAAACGCCCCAGTCGCGCAGACGCCAGGTGGTCTTTTTCTCGCCCAGGCCGCGCACCTGCAAGGCATGGGCCACCGCGTTCACCGCCTCCTGGTAAGCCAGGCCGCTGAAGGTGTCGGAGTTGATGGTCACGCCCTGGGCCTTGTCGCCGTACCACTCGTGCCACTGCTTGTAGTCGTAGTGCTCGCCGTCGACGTGCACGACCTGGCGGATCGGCAGCTGGTACTTCAGCGCGAAGGCGAAATCGCGCTCGTCGTGCGCCGGCACGCCCATGACGGCGCCGTCACCGTAGCTCATGAGCACGTAGTTGCCGACCCAGACCTCGACCTGCGCATCGGTCAGCGGGTGCTTGACGAGCAGGCCGGTGGGCATGCCTTCCTTGTCCCGCAGCGCCAGCTCGGCCTCGGTGGTGCCGCCCTTCTTGCAGTCTTCGATGAAGGCCGCAAGCTTGGGATTGGATCTGGCGGCGGCCTGCGCCAGCGGGTGCTCGGGCGCCACGGCGCAGAAGGTCACGCCCATCAC
>CAYPDO010000365.1:0-5240 GCA_964409495.1 uncultured Bordetella sp. | reverse complement strand
TGAACGCTCGGGTGATGCCACGCGCCAGATCTCGGCCCTGGTCAAGACCATTCAGGCCGACACGCAGGACGCAGTGGGCGCCATGGCGCGCAGCACGCAGGGCGTGGTGGAAGGCGCGCAGCTGTCGGATGCCGCCGGCACCGCGCTGGGCGACATCGACCGCGTCACGCGGCAACTGGCCGAGCTGATCGAGGCCATTTCCGACCAGGCGCTGCGCGAGGCCGAATCGGCCAACGTGGTGGCCGGCAACATCCAGCACATCTTCGCGGTGACCGAGCAGACCGGTGAAGGCACCCGATCCACCGCGCAGATGGTGCGCGAGCTGTCGCGCACGGCCGAAGAGCTTCGGCAGTCGGTCGCGCGGTTCAAGATCAGCTGAACGGCAGGCGGGCTCGCGCATGGCGCTCAACGGCGATCCGGTGGTCCAGGACGACCTCAGCGCCCTGTCGTGGGTGCACGACGAACTTCGGCGTTCGCTCGACACCGCGCACAAGGCCTTGCGGCGCTACCTGAAGGAAGCGGGCGAGGGCGGTGATCTCGACCGCGTCGATCCGGCAGTGCTGCGCCAGGCGCGCAGCCAGCTGCACCAGAGCGTGGGCGTGCTCGAGCTGGTGGGGCTGGGCCCGGCCATCGAACTGCTGCGCGCATCGGAAGCCGCACTGCAGCGCCTGTCGGCCAAGACCCGGCTGATCACGCCGGCCGCGGTCGACACCCTCGAGCGCGGCTCGTTCGCGCTGCTCGACTACATCGGCCGCCGCCTGGCTGGCAAGGCGGTGTCGCCGCTGGCGCTGTTTCCGCAGTACAAGGCGCTGCAGGAGCTGGCCGGGGCCACGCGCATCCACCCGGCCGACCTGTGGCCGGTGCCGTTCTCATGGCGCATGCTGCCGGCCGAGCCCGGTCTGCAGCCGCGCCACCCGGACGCCGAATCCATCAACGAGGTCGAGGCCGACCTGCTGGCGTTGATGCGCGGTGCGCAGCCCAGCGTGGCGGCGCGCATGAGCGAGGTGTTTGCCGCGCTGGGCGCCGGCACGCTGCAGGCCGCGCCGCATGACCGCGCGCACCAGCAGCTGGCCACGCTGTGGCAGCTGTCGGCAGGCTTCTTCGAGGCCCTGGCCGACGGCCTGCTGGGCTCGGACATCTACACCAAGCGCGTGGGCTCGCAACTGCTCAAGCAGCTGCGTGCCGGCGAGGATGCCGAGGCCGCCGAGCGCCTGGCGCATGACCTGCTGTATTTCTGCGGCCAGGCCGCGCCGCGTGCCGGCGTGCCCATGGCCGGCGGCGGGCCGGGCGTGCGCCTGGCCGCGGTGCGCGAGGTGTATGGCCTGCCCGACGTGCCGCCGGTCGACATCGCGGTGGCCCGCCTGGGCCGCTTCGATCCGGCCTGGGTGGCGCAGGCGCGCAAGCGCGTGGGCGCGGCCAAGGAGGTGTGGTCGGCGGTGGCGGGTGGCGATCTGGCGCGCCTGCCCGGCCTGGCCGAGCAGTTCACGCTGGTGGCCGATTCACTGCAGCGCCTGTACCCCGACGGCGGCGTGCTGGGCCAGGCCCTGCAGGCCGCGGTGCAGCACACCGTGGCCAGCGGCGCCGAGCCGCCGGCCGAGCTGGCGATGGAGGTGGCCACCGCGCTGCTGTACGTCGATGCATCGCTGGATGACACAGATTTCGACCATCCCGAGCTGGTGCAGCGCATCCACCGCCTGGCCCAGCGCATCGAGCATGTGCGCCAGCAGCGCGACCCCGGCACCCTCGAGCTGTGGATGGAGGAGCTCTACCGCCGCGTCTCCGACCGCCAGACCATGGGCAGCGTGGTGTCCGAACTGCGCGCCTCGCTGTCCGAGGTCGAGAAGAACATCGACCACTACTTCCGGGATCCATCGCAGCGCGCGGTGCTGATCCCGGTGCCCGGCCAGCTGGGCTCGATGCGTGGCGTGCTCTCGGTGCTGGGCCTGGACCAGGCCTCGCAGGCCGTGCTGCGCATGCGTGACGACGTGGCCGCGCTGGCCGAGACCGAGGTCGATCCGCAACGCGCCATCGAGGCCGGCACCTTCGACCGCCTGGCCGACAACCTGGGCGCGCTGAGCTTCCTGATCGACATGGTGGCGGTGCAGCCGCAGATGGCCAAGTCGCTGTTCCGCTTCGACGCCCACACCGGCAGCCTGTCGGCCGTGATGGCGCGCGAAGACCGTCCGTCAGGCTTTGGCGAGCTCGATGCGCGCGGCGAACTCGCCGGCCACGGCGCCTCGCGCGACACCGACGCGCTGGCCGTCACGCTCGATTTCGACCGCATGGTCAAGCAGGCGCGTGTGCAGCAGCGCGCGGCGCATCCCGAGCTGGGCCGCCAGGGCCTGCCGCTGATGCACCTGGACGAACCGCCCACGCGCACCCATGGCACGCCGCTGGCCGGTGCCGACGACGACCGCACCATCCGCTTCGAACGCGGCGCCGACATTCCCACGGTGCGCCTGGAGCGGCCCACCGAGCCGGACGACGACCGCACCGTCCAGCTGCCGCGCCGCTACCTCGACGACGAGGCCAAGACCATCCAGCTCGAGCGCCGGCCCGAGCCGGGCGCTGCCGTGCCCACCGAGCCCCTGCCGCACTTCCCGTCGGCCTGGGGCGACGACGACCGCACGGTGCAGTTGCCGCGTGCCGCGGCCTTTGCCGACGACCAGGCCACCACCATCCAGCTGCCGCGCCGCGAAGAGCCGCCGGCACCGCCGCCGGCCCGCCCGGCCGCACCGGCGTTCGAGCTGCCCACCGCGCCGGCACCGATGCCGCCGGCCCCCGCGCTGGTCGACAGCGGCCTGGAAGACGACCCGGAGATGCGGGAGATCTTCCTGGAAGAGGCCGCCGAGGTCTTGCAGTCGGCCCGCGAGGGCCTGCAGGCGCTGCAGATCCGCCACGACGACCACGCCGCGATGACCACCGTGCGGCGCGCCTTCCACACCCTCAAGGGCAGCTCGCGCATGGTGGGCCTGCGCCGCTTCGGCGAGGCGGCCTGGGCCTGCGAGCAGCTCTACAACACGCGCCTGGCCGAACACCATGGCGCCGACACCGATCTGCGCGAATTCACCGGCGAGGCGCTGCACTACATCGCCGACTGGGTGGCCGCGCTCACCGCGGGCGATGCCTCGGCCTTTGATCCCGATGTGGTGGCCCATCCGGCCGACGCCTTGCGCCTTGAGCACCGCCGTCTGCCGCTGGGTGCGGCCGCGGCGGCGGCCCCGGCACCGGCCGCGGCAGGCACCGCGCTGCCGCCGCTGCCCTCGGGCCTGCCACTGCCCGCGTTCGACCTCGGCCAGATGGCCGCCGGGGGCCTGGTCGACGAAGCCCTGCCCGACGAGCCGCCGGCCGTGCCGGAGGTGGTCGGTTTCGCGGCGGCCCCGGTGTCCGCGCTGCTGGACCGCGTGCCCGATCTGCCGTCTGCAGCCGATCTCGACTTCACGCTGGCGCCGGCCCTGTCGGCCGACGCGCCCGACACCGTGCGGGATGCTGCCCCCGAGCTGGCCGAACTCTCGCTGCCTGACCTGGATCTGGCGGCGCTGGACGATGACCGCGCCACGCTGGCCGCCGACCTGCCGGTGACGCTGCCTGAACCGCCGGCTGTCGAACTGCCGGTCGCCGAACCGGCGGCAGCGCCGGTCGATGCATGGCCCGAGCCGCAGCCCGCTGGGCCGCTGCCGAGCGAGCCGGTGTCCGCGTTGCCGGAGGCCGTGGAGGCCGCGCCCGCACTGGCCGACACGCTGGCCGACGGCCTGGCCACCGATGCGCTGCTGCCTGCCGCCGAGGCCACCGAGCTGCCGGATCTGGTACTCGACCTCGATGCCGAACTGGCGCCCACGCAGCCGCTGCCCACCGCTGCGGCCGTGCTGGCGCCGGATGTGCTGGTCGAGCCGCCGGCGCCGATGGACGCCACGCTGCCGCTGCCGGCGCCCGATGCGGTGCCCGATCTGGTGCTTGAGCTGTCCGAGCTGGACGCGGCCAGCGATACAGGCGCCACTGCCAGTGCCGCCGACACGCCAGCCGCCGTCGCGCCCGAGCCCGAACCCGACGAGGCCTTCAAGCAGATCGGCCCGCTGCGCATCGGCATCGCGCTGTTCAACATCTACCTCAACGAGGCCGACGAACTGTCGCGCCGGCTGGGCGTGGAACTGGCCGAGTGGTCGCACGAGCTGCACCGTCCGGTGGGCGAAAGCGCGGTGGCGCTGGCGCATTCGCTGGCCGGCAGCTCGGGCACCGTGGGTTATGCCGACCTGTCGCAGCTGGCACGTGCGCTTGAACATGCGCTGGAGCGCGCGCAGGACCGCGGCTACGGCCACACCGACGAGGCGGCGCTGTTCACCCGCGCCGGCGACGAGATCCGCCGCCTGCTGCACCTGTTTGCCGCCGGTTTCCTGAACCCGCCCGATGCCGAGCTGCTGCAGCAACTGCTGGACGCGGCCCATGCGGCGCCCGAGGCGGCGATCACCGAGTCGGCGCCGCTGGACGATGCCGTGCCGGCCAGCGCGCCGGCCGAGCCCGGCGCGCCAGAAGCGCTGCCTGCGCCGGCGGCCGAGGCCACCGTGCCGGGCGCGCTGCCCGAGCCGGCGGCGGCGCCGGCCGCCCCTGCGTCCCCCGCCACCCCGGTGGTTGCGGCCGGCGAGCTGGGCCGTGCCGCACTGCTGCCCTTCACCGCGCTGCCGGCCACGCCCGCGCCGGTGGCGGCGCCGCTGCGCGACGCCGGCCCCGGCCTGGACGACGAGATCGACGCCGTCGACACGCTGGACGAAGAGCTGTTCCCGGTGTTCGTCGAAGAGGCGCTGGAGATGCTGCCGCAGCTGCACGGCCGCCTGCGCGACTGGACGCAGCGCCCGGGCGACGCCACCGCCGCCTCGGCCTGCATGCGCAGCCTGCACACGCTCAAGGGCAGCGCGCGCCTGGCCGGTGCCATGCACCTGGGCGAGATGGCCCACCGCCTGGAAAGCGCCGTGGCGCGCCAGGCCGCGCGGGGTGCCGCGGCCAGCGCGGCCGACATCGAGCCGCTGATCGCCTACACCGACACGCTGGAGGCCCATTTCGACCGCCTGCGCGGTGTCAGCCGCGCCGACGATGTGGCTGACGCCCCGGCCACCGCGCCGGTGGCCACGGCCGGCGCGCCCACCAGCGCCGCACCGGCGCCGGTGATGCTGGCGGTGCCGCCGGCCCCGGCACCGGCCCCGGCCGCGGCGCCGGCCCAGGCGCCTGCCGCGCCTGCCACTGCCGCC
>CAYPDO010000364.1:0-5248 GCA_964409495.1 uncultured Bordetella sp. | reverse complement strand
GCGTGGGCCTGTCGGTGTGCTATGACCTGCGCTTTCCCGAGCTCTACCGCGCGCTGATGCGGCCGCAGCCCTGCGATGTGCTGGTGGTGCCCTCGGCCTTCACCCACACCACCGGCCAGGCGCACTGGGAGCTGCTGCTGCGCGCCCGCGCGGTGGAGAACCAGTGCTATGTGCTGGCGCCGGCCCAGGGCGGCCTGCACGAGAACGGCCGCCGCACCTGGGGCCACAGCCTGGTGGCCGAGCCCTGGGGCACGCTGCTGGCCTGCCAGCCCGAGGGCGAGGCGGTGGTGCTGGCCACCGCCTCGCGCGCGCATCTGGCCGAGGTGCGGCGCCAGCTGCCGGCGCTGGCGCACCGCGTGCTAGCCGCGCCTGGCGCACCAGGCGCACCGGGCGCACCAGGCGCACGGCCACCGGGCTGAGCGGGCCGCCTGCGCCCGGTGGCCCGGGCCCGCGGATTCAAGCCACCGCCGCGCCGGCCGATAGACCACGGACGACGCGCCGCCGCTGGGGTGGTGCCCGCCCTGGTGCATGGCCGCAGTTCCCGACCCCTCTGCCGACGATCCAGGCGCCAGCACGGCGCCACCGCAGGCGCCGCGCATGGCCGGCGCTGCGCGGGTGCGCCGGCGCCGCCGCCACCGCCTGGCGCGGGCCACGGCCACGCGGCGTGGCCTGGCGCGTGTGGCCCCCTGGGCCGGCCGCCTGCTGGTGGGCACGCTGCTGGCCGCCGGCCTGGCCAGCGCGCTGGCCGTGGGCTGGCTGGGGGCCACCGGCCGTGACCCGTATCGCCTGGGCGCGCCGGGCGTGCATTTCGATGGCGACGCGCTGCCGCCCGGCCATGCCCTGCTGCGCCCGCGCGCGGCCGTGCCCGGCCTGCTGCCGGTGGCGGGGCGGTGGCCGGCGGGCGGGCCGGTGCAGGCGGCGCCGGTGGTGGAGGCGGCGCCGGTGGCGCCTGGCGGTGCCAACACCGCCGCCCTGCCGGCCGAGCCGCCGCTGGCCTACCGCCAGCGCTGCGTGTGGGGCCAGCCCGGCCGCAACCCCTACCGCGGCACGGTGGTGCAGGCGCTGCAATCGGCGCATCTGCCCGACGCGGTGGTGCGCGTGGTGGCCGCCAACATCGCCGCCAACCAGCCCACCGACCGGCTGGAGATCCGCCGCGAGGGCATCCGTGCGCTGGGCAGCGGCCGCCGTTTCGATCCGCGCCGCGTGGCGCTCACCTACGGCCAGACGCTGTGCGTGAATGCCCGCGTGAACTTCACCGCCGGCCACATGGAGCCGGCCGCGCTGTACGAGGCGGCCGATGCCGCCGGGCGCGTGTATGCGGTGATGGTGCCCGAGGTGTGCGGCAACGTCTCGGTGCTGTCGCAGCAGGGTGAGCGTGCCCGCCCGCGCCTGCTGGCGGTGGCCGAGGACACGCCGCCCGGCCCGCTGCGCCGCCTGCCCGCGGCGCTGGAGGACGGCGGCGGCGAGGGCCTGTTCGCCTTTGCCGACGATGCGCCGGCGCAGCCGGTGCCCGAGCCCGGCACGCTGCTGTGCGTGGCGCTGGGCCTGCTGGCGCTGGCGCTGGTGCGGCGGCGGCGCTGAGCCGGGGGGCGGCCGCCGGCTTCGCGCCGGGCTAGGCCAGCTCGGCGCGGCGCGGCAGATCGGCGCCGCGGCGGCCGCAGGTGATGGCGGCGGCGCGCATCGCAAAGCCCAGCGCCTCGGTCATCGCGGCGGCATCGAGGGCCTGCAACGCGGCGGGCGCGAGCCGGTCGGTCTCGGCCAGCCAGGTCAGCAGCGCGGCCTGGAAGGTGTCGCCGGCGCCCACGGTGTCCAGCACCTGCACCGGCTGCGGCGGCAGCGCCACGCGGCCGGCGCGGGCATGGAAACCCACCGCGCCCTCGGCGCCGCGGGTCACCACCACCCAGGGCGTGCCGGCGGCCAGCGCCTCGGCGGCAAAGTCGTCGATGGCGCGGCCGGGAAACAGCAGGCCCAGGTCTTCGTCGCTGACCTTCAGCAGGTGGGTGCGCGGCAGCATCCAGGCCAGGGTGTCGCGCCACACCGCCAGGTCAGGCTGCACATTGGTGCGGATGTTGGGGTCGTAGGCGATCAGGCTGCGGCCGTGTTCGCGCGCCACCAGCGCGCGCTGGGTGTCGGCGGTGGGCGGCACCACCATCGCGTACGAGCCGAAGTGGAAGGCCCGCGCCGCGGCCGGAATGGCCGCCAGGTGCTCGGGCCGCACCAGCCGGTCGGCGCAACCATGGCCATGAAAGGCATAGCTGGGCACGCCGCGCGCGTCCACGCCCACCAGGCTGAGCGTGGTGGGCGCGTCCAGCAGCGGCGTGCAGGCGGTGTCGATGCCCTCGTCCTGCAGCGCGCGCAGCAGGCGCTGGCCCGCAAAGCCGGTGCCGATGCCGCCGAAGAAGCCTACCGGCTGGCCCAGGCGCGCCAGGCCCAGCGCCACGTTGAACGGCGAGCCGCCGATGCGGCCGTCAAAGGCCATGCCGGTGGGCGTGTCGCCGGTGGCGAACATGTCGAACAGGGCCTCGCCGCTGACGATGAACATGGCGCATTTCTCCAGGAGGATGGGCAGCGCGGCACTATAAATCAATCAAAGTGATTTATCCTCGCTGAGCCCCCGACGCCCCGCTGCATGAGCCCTGCCAAACCGCCCCAGCGCCCGCGCGGCCCGCGCCAGGGTGGCCAGCGCCCGTACACGTACAACGAGCGCCTGGTGCTGCAGGCCGTGCGCCTGCATGGCGCGCTGGCCGGCGCTGAAATCGCGCGGCTGACCCAGCTGACCGCGCAGACCGTGTCGCAGATCACCCGGCGGCTCGAGGCCGACGGCCTGCTGCTGCGCGGCGAGCCGCTGCGGGGCCGCGTGGGCCAGCCCGCGGTGCCGCTGCGCCTGAACCCCGATGGCGCCTTCGCGGTGGGCATCAAGCTGGGGCGGCGCAGCCTGGACATGCTGCTGGTCGACTTCAGCGGCGCGGTGCGGCAGCGCGCGTCGCTGGCCTACGCCTACCCAGAGCCGAACCAGCTGCTGGCCGCGATCACCGACTGGCTGGCCGGGCTGGGCGCCAGCCTCACGCCGGCCGAACACGCCCGCGTGGCAGGCGTGGGCATGGCCGCGCCGCTGCAGCTGGGCGGTTGGCACCTGCTGCTGGACATGCCGGCCGAGGTGGCCGCGCGCTGGCAGGGCCTGGACCTGCGCGCCGCCGTGTCCCAGCGCACCGCCTGGCCGGTCGAGCTGCTGAAAGACACCGCGGCGGCCGGCGTGGCCGAGCTGGTGGCCGGGCGCGGGCGCGGCCTGCGCAGCTTTCTGTATGTGTTTGTCGACACCTTCACCGGTGGCGGCCTGGTGCTGGACGGCCAGCTGCACCCCGGCCCGCAGGGCAATGCCGGGGCCATCGGCTCGCTGGCGCTGGGCGTGGCGCCAGCGCCGACGGGCACGGCCGGCGGCCCGGCGCCGATGCCGGGGCAACTGCTGGGGGTGGCCTCGCTGCTGGGCCTGGAGCGCCGCTACCGCGCGCACGGGCTGGCGCCCGAGGCGCTGGCCGACGCGCGCGCGCTGCAGCCACCATGGCGCGAGCACACCGAGGCCTGGCTGGCCGAGGCCGCCAGCGCCCTGGCCCTGGCCGCCCACAGTACGGTGTGTCTGCTCGATCTGGACAGCGTGGTCGTCGACGGCTCGTTCAGCCGCGCACTGCTGGCGGCGCTGCTGGACACCGTCGGGCAGGCCATGGCCGGCTACAGCTGGGAGGGCGTGCGCCGCCCGCAGCTGCTGCCCGGCAGCATGGGGGCCGATGCACGGGCGCTGGGTGGCGCCTGGCTGCCGCTGCATGCCGCCTTCGGGCCCGATCGCGCGCTGCGGCTGAAACCGGCACCGGACTAGCCCGGCGGGCCCCGTGCATTCCCTAGTTCGCCGTTCGGCACCCGCCTGCATAGAGTGCGCCGCAGCGCTGGCTGCCCCGTCAGCGCAGACGCAGCGCCAGCGGCCGGTGGCCAGGAGAATGCATGATCGCGACCGAGTTCGGCCACCGCCTGCAGGCGGTGCGCAGCCACTACCGTGTCTCGCCGTGGATACAGCCGCGCGCCGACGAGGCGCCGCTGCTGCGCTCGTGGCAGCGTTGCCACGATGCCGGCATGCGCGAGCACGAGTCGGTGAACTTCGAGCTGGTGGGCCGCGCCATGCTGGCCGAGCTGGACGACCAGTGGGGCGCGCTGGCGCGTGCCGCACGGCCCGAGACCGAACGCCTGGCCTCGGCGGTGGGCGGCGCCGGCTGCGCGGTGATGCTGTTCAACCCGCGTGGCGTGGTCATCGACCGCCTGGCCCATGACGGCGCGCTGCACCCGGTGCTGCGCAACGCCTCGCGCGTGGGCGTGAATGTCTCCGAGCGCTGCGTGGGCACCACCGCGCCGGCCATCGCGCTGGCCGAGGGCCTGCCCTACCTGGTGGGCCGCGACGCGCACTTCTTTGCCAATGTGCGGCCCTTCTTCTGCGTGGCGGCGCCGATCGACAGCCCGCGCGGCGAGCGCCTGGCGGCGCTGGACATCACCTGTTATGACAGCGTGCCCGGCTTCGATATCTACGCGCTGGTGGTTGATGCGGCGATGGCCATCGAGAACAGCCTGTTCCAGGCCACTGACGAGTGCGTGGTGGTGCACTTCCATCCCCGCGCCGAGATGGTGGACACGGCCTTCGAGGCGCTGATGATGGTGGACGCGGCCGGCACCGTGGTGGGCGTGAACCGCGCCGCCAGCCGGCTGCTGAACCAGCCGCGCAGCGCCTTGCTGGGCCGCGCCTTTGCACAGCTGTTCGACCGCCGGCTGGGCGTGCTGTTCGGTGCCACGCTGCGCCATGCCGCCGATCTGGTGGAGATGCACAGCCGCGACGGCCTGCTGGTGGTGGCGCGCTTCGAAGGCACGGCGCGCGGCGCGGTGCCGACGGACGCAGCCATGCCGCGCCCGGTGCCTGGCAGCCAGTTCGCGCAGGCCGCGGCAAGCGCGCCCGGGGCGCCGCCGCCGGGCGGCGCGGCAATGCCCGACACCAGCCTGAGCATGCGCGAGGTGGAGCTGCGCACCATCGAGGCCGCGTTGGCCGCCCAGGGCGGCAATGTGTCGGCCGCCGCGCGGCGCCTGGGCATCAGCCGCAGCACCATCTACCGCCGGCTGGGCATCGCGCCGGGCGGGCACTGATCCGGCGGGTGGCGTCGCGTCTCCGCGGCGCCGGGTGCCCCACGCCGGCCGAGCGCCCGGCCGCCCGAAGCCG
>CAYPDO010000363.1:0-5249 GCA_964409495.1 uncultured Bordetella sp. | reverse complement strand
GGTCGCCCGCCGGGGCGACATCCCGGCGCGCTGCCACGAGCCATGGGCAACCTCACCCACCGGAAAGCAAGAGCCACGGCAACAGCCAAGCACAATGGCCAACGCCAAGACTACTGAAACACCCCCACCAGGGGCCACGGCATCGCCCGCCCAAACGCCGCGTCCAATGCGCGTTGGGCCTCTGCCAAGGCGCCCGTCTCCGCGCCGGATGCCGAAGCCGCCAGCCGCGCCTGCAGCACCTGTGCCACCGCGTCCATCGGATGCCCCGCCGGCCAGCCCGCCGGCCGTGCCGCGCGCGCCTGGGCCAGCGCCTCGGCCGCCGCCGGTGAGCGCTGCTGCACCAGCGTGGCCGCCAGGCTCAGGCGCGCATGCCAGGTGGCCGGCAGCGCCTTGTCGGCATCGCGCGCCAGCCACTGCACGCGCCTGCCCAGCAGTGCCGCGCTGCCGGGCAGGTCGCCGCGCAGGCGCAGCAGCTCGCCTTCCAGCTGGTTCAAACGGCTGCCGCGGGATTCGTCATCGCGCAGGTTCAGCGCCGTGGCGCCACGAAGCTGCCGCACCGCCTGTTCGGCCAGCGCCGGGTGGCCCAGCAGCAGGCCGGCGCGGCCCAGCGCCAGCCAGGTGTCCAGCGCCAGCGCGCCCAGGGCCGCGTGCTGCCGGGCGGCCTCGGCAGCCAGCAGCGCGGCCTCGGCCTGCAGCGTGGCCGGCGGCGCGGCGCCGGCCAGTGCACGCGTGAGCAGGTGCGCCGCACGCGCCGGCAGCTGGCCGGTGCGCGCCGCCGTGGCATCGGGCGTGCCGCTGTCGAGCACCGCATCGCGGTGGGCCAGGGCCTTGGCGTATTCGCCGCGGTCGGTGTGCCAGCGCGCCATCTCGTTGTGCAGGCTCAAGGCCAGGCCGCTGCGCGGGCCCAGCAGCTGGTCGATCTGCGTGAACAGCGCGGCGGCGCGGGCCTCGTTGTCATCGATCTCGCCCAGGCGCTGCTGCATGGCCAGGGTGTTGCGCTGCAAGACCAGGGCCAGGCGGCGGTCTTCGGCATCGGTGCTGCGCTGGAAGGCGGCGGTCTGGCGCAGTTCGTTCAGGGACTCACGTGTGCGGCCCAGCTCGGAAAACAGCACCGACAGGTGGTTGTGGTGCTCAGCCGCCTCATGGCTGTCGTTGCCGTAGATCGCGGTGGTCACGCGGCCGGCCAGCAGCAGCGTGGCCTCGGCCTCGGCCAGGCGGCCCACCTTCACATACGCGGCGTTCAGTGCATACAGCAGCTGGCGCGTGGTCTGGGTGTTCAGGCCGAACTCGTCGATCACCGGGTCGCGGATCGGCTCCAGCAGCGCTACCACCTTGTCCCAGGGCCCCAGCGGCGCATACACGCGCGCCAGCATCAGCTGTGCCTGCAGCGTGGGCCGGCCCAGTGCGCCGTGGTGCTGGCGGGCCAGCTGCAGCGCCTGCTCGGCCAGCGGCAGGGCCTGGTCGTAGCGGTTCAGTGCGATGTAGGTGTCGGCCAGCACGTCCAGCAGTCGCAAGCGCGTGTCGGGCGCATTGGCGAACTGGGTGTCGATGTCGGCCCGGCTCTTTTCCAGCAGCTGCAGCACATCGGGCCACTGGCCGCCATGGGCTTCAGGGCCGGCACTGGCCAGCAGATCGCTGAGGTAGCCGGTGACCTGATCCGACAGCTGCGCCGCGGCCTCGGCACGGCGCCATTGCTGCAGGCTGAGCGCCAGGCCGCTGCCCAGCGCCGCCACGGTGGCCAGCGACAGGCCGGCGATCAGCGCATTGCGCTGCAGCCACAGCCGGGCGCGGTGGCGCCAGTCGTCGCGGCGGGCGCGCACCGGCAGGTGCTCGCGCCAGCGCTGCAGGTCGTCGATGAAGTCGCGCACGCTTTCGTAGCGCTCCTCGGGCTTCTTGCGCAGCGCCTTGGCGACGATGGCCTCCAGATCGCCGCGCACCAGGCGCGCATCGGTGGGCCGCTCGGGTGGCCGCGCCTGGCTCTGGCTGGCGCGGCGTGGCGCCTGGTGCAGCACGGCATGCTCAAGCTCGGTGCGCGGCGCGTCGGCACGCGAGAACGGCAGCTCGCCCGACAGCAGCTCGTGCAGCATCACGCCCAGCGAGAACACGTCGCCGGCCACGCCCACCGCGGCACCGGTGATCTGCTCGGGCGGCGCATAGCCCAGCGTGTGGCCGCGCCCGCTCATGCGGGTGAGCTGGCTGCTGGCCTCGTCGTCGTCGTCGAGCAGCGCGGCGATGCCGAAATCCAGCAGCTTGGGCGCGCCCTCGGGCGTGACCAGCACATTGTTGGGCTTGAGGTCGCGGTGCACGATCAGCTGTGCATGGGCATGGGCCACGGCCTCGGCGACCGCGATCAGCAGCGCCACGCGCTGGGCCACCGTGGGGCAGCGGCGGCGCACATGGGTGTTCAGCGCCCAGCCCTGCACGTATTCCAGCACCAGCCAGGCCTGGTGGTCCTCGGTGATGCCGGCGTCCAGCAGCTTGGCGATGCCGGGGTGGTTCAGCCGCGCCAGCACGCGGCGCTCGCGGGCGAAACGCGCGGCCAGGCGGGCGCGCGGCAGGTCGCTGCGCAGCAGCTTGATCGCCGCATCGGCCTGGTACAGGCCATCGGCCCGGCGCGCCAGCCACACCTCGCCCATGCCGCCCTCGCCGATCTTGGCGTCCAGCAGCCAGGGGCCCAGGCGGTCACCGGCGCGCGGGGCACGCAGCGGCGGCTCGGCCGCGGCTACGGCGTTGTCCGCCGCGGCGGTGAGCGGCCGGGTGGGCTGGGTGGGGGAGTTGTCGGGCACCGGTGGCATGGCGGCGCAGGTTAATGCATGCCGACAGCCTGGCTGTGCACTGCCACGGGCGCGGGCCAGGCAATCCCCGTGGCGCACAGCGGGCGCGGCGGGCGATGATCGGCCCCATGATCGAACACCACCTCGACCTGAGCAGCGACGGCAGCCCGATGGCCTGCTTTGTCGTGCACCCCGACGAAGCCGGCCCGCACCCGGTGCTGCTGTTCTACATGGACGCACCCGGCAAGCGCGAGGAACTGCACGGCTTTGCGCGCCGCCTGGCCAGCGCCGGCTACTGCGTGCTGCTGCCCAACCTGTACCACCGCCAGCGCCGTGAATACGAGCTGAAGGAGCGCAGCGAGGCCCAGATGGCCGAGATGTTCGGCCTGATGCGGTCGCTGGACCGCGCCACCACGCGCAGCGACACCCAGGCCCTGCTCGACTGGGTGGATGCCCATCCGCAGGTGGCCGACGCCGCGCGCATCGGCGCCTTCGGCTACTGCATGAGCGGCCCCTTCGTCGTGTGGGCGGCGCTCGATTTCGCCGAACGCATCCGCGCCATCGCCGCGATCCATGGCGCCAACTGGGTCAGCGATTCAGCCGATTCGCCGCACCGCGTGGCCGCCGGCCTGCGCTGCGAGGGCTACTACGCCTGCGCCGAGATCGACCAGTGGGCGCCACCCGAGCACATCGCCCAGCTGGAGGCCGGGCTGAAGGCCAGCGGCGCGCCGTATCGCATCGAGTGGTACCCCGGCGCGCAGCACGGCTTCTCGTTCCCGCAGCGCGCGGTGTACGAGAGCGCGGCGTCCGAGCGGCACTTCGAGCGCATGCACCGGCTGTTCGGCCGCGTGCTGCGGCCCTTCGGCTGACGCGGCCCGCCCATCCCGGCCAGGGCCGCCGCGGGGCGCCTGGCCCGTGGCTTGCGTCGGCCGGGCCATGACCGATCTGTCCACTGCCGCCCTCTCTGCCGCCCTGCCCGCCACCGGCCCGGGGGCCCCGCCCGATGCCAGCCGCCCGCTGCCGCTGGATGCAGGCCTGAGCCGCCTCGACAAGGCCTTGCTGAACCTGCTGGTCAAGGATGGCCGGGCCTCGTTCGCCGACCTGGCGCGCACGCTGGGCATCTCGCGCGCGCATGCCCGCGCCCGGGTGCAGGCGCTGCAGGCGGCTGGCGTGATCGAGCTGTTCACCGCGGTGATCAACCCCGAGAAGCTGGGCCAGGCGCATTCCACCTTCCTGGACATCCAGGTGGCGCCGGCCGCGCTGCAGGCCATGGCGCAAGAGCTGGCCGACTGCCCCGAGGTGGTCAGCCTGTACATCATGAGCGATCTGCGCAGCCTGCATGTGCATGCGCTGACCGACGGCGTGCCGGCCTTCGAGGACTTTGCGCGCCGCCACCTGTTCAACCGCCCCAAGATCCTGTCGCTGGACTGCAAGACGCTGCTGTCGCGCGTGAAGAACCGGCGCGGTGGCGCGCGCCTGTGAGCGCGGGCCGGCGGCCGTCCGTTGTGGTGCGCCGCACCGCCGCCGTGCGTGGTGACCGAATGTTCAGCGCCGGGCCGGCGCCCGCGCCCGCGGCCTGACACGCAGCAGCCAAACGGCGGCGGCCGGGCCACAAACGTCAGCCTGGCGCCTGATCGCTGAACAAACGACATCCTGGTCTGGCCCGATGACGGGCCGGAACAGGGCGCGCAGCGGCGCCGGCAGCCGCCCGGGTTTTCGCCTGGCGTTCAGAAAAGTCCTGGTTTGACAACGACTTGCGGTTGATTTGCGGCATGGCACGGCGGTTGCGAAAGAGCGTTTGAACCCGCTGCACAAACGGCAGCGCCTCTTTCCCCGACCCGGAGCCCGACCATGACCCTGATCCGCCGCCAGTTCCTGTCCCGTGCCGCCGTGGGCGGCAGCGCGCTTGCCGCGCCTGCCATCGTCAGCGCGCAGGCCAGGTTCAACTGGAAGATGACCAGCGCCTACCCCAAGGGCTCGCCGTTCTACATGGACGGCCCGGGCAGCGCCACCGATCTGGCCAGGCGCATCCGCGAGATGAGCGACGGGCGGCTGAACATCCAGGTGTTTGGCGCCGGTGAGCTGATCCCGGCCTTCGAGGGCTTTGATGCGGTGCGCGCCGGCACCGTGGAGATGAACCACGCCAACAGCTACTTCTGGACCGGCAAGACCTTTGCCGCGCAGTACTTCACCGCCGTGCCCTTCGGCCTGAACTTCCAGGGCATGAACGGCTGGCTGTACGACGGCGGCGGCATCGAGCTGTGGAACGAGGTCTACGAGCCCTTCGGCCTGGTGGCCATGCCCTGCGGCAACACCGGCGTGCAGATGACCGGCTGGTTCAAGAAGGAGATCAAGACCGTGGCCGACCTGAAGGGCCTGAAGATGCGCATCCCGGGCCTGGCCGGCAAGGTGCTGGCCAACCTCGGCGTGGACGTGAAGGTGCTGCCCGGCGGCGAGATCTTTCCTGCGCTCGAG
>CAYPDO010000362.1:0-5254 GCA_964409495.1 uncultured Bordetella sp. | reverse complement strand
GAAGTTCTTCGGGTCGCCCCACTTGGCGGCGCCGGTGGTCACGAACAGCTGCGGCACCTTCTTCTGGTTCATGTAGCGGTGGATCGCGCTGTTGGGCGGCGTGCCCAGCGGCGAGAAGATCAGCAGCACCTCTTCCTCTTCCACCAGCTTGCGCGCCTGCTCCACGGTCTTGGCCGGGTTGTAGCCATCGTCCAAGGTGATGAACTTGATCTTGCGACCGTTGATGCCGCCCTGTGCGTTGACCATGTCGAAGTAGGCGCCCATGGCCTTGCCGATCACGCCATAGGCCGAGGCCGGGCCCGAGTACGGCATGATGTTGCCGATCTTGATTTCCTTGTCATCGGCACCGGTGTCGTACTTCTTCTGGGCCAGCGCGGCGCTGCTGAAGGCGGCGGCAGCAATGACCACGGCGGTGGCTTGGATCACGAAGCTTCTGCGGGCGGATGTCATGGATCGAGGTCTCCTTGGCGGGGATCGGTCAGTGGGTGGCGGTGCGTCTGCGCATGGTGACCATGCACCAAAGCACCGCCTGCATTGAAACGCGCCGGCATGCGCCGACGCGACAGGGTCAACCCCGAGCCGGGGCCGGACGCAGCCGCGCCCACAGCGAGCGCAGCAGACCCATCACGCCCGAGGGCATCAGGTACATCAGCAGGATCAGCACGGCACCGTAGATGGCCCAGGGCGCCGACTTCGACATCTCGTCGGCGATGTTGGGCACGAACTGGATGAAGGCCGCGCCGAAGATGGCACCCGGGATCGACGCCAGGCCGCCGACCACCACGCCCACCAGGAAGGTGATGGACAGGAACACCGTGAAGCTGTCGGGCGAGACGAAGGCCACGCAGATGGCGCCCAGCGCGCCGGCCACGCCGGTGAAGGCCGCCGACACGCCAAAGGCCGTGCTCTTGAACAGCGGCAGGTTGATGCCCATGGCCGTGGCCGCGATCGGGTGGTCGCGGATGGCGATCAGCGCACGGCCGATGCGCCCGCGCAGCAGGTTCCAGGCGATCAGGAACATCAGCGCGGCAACCGCCAGCGTGAAGAAGTACAGCCAGCGGTCGGCCGACAGCGGCTGGCCAAGGAAACGCATCTCGAACGGCGCTTCGGGCTTGGACAGCACGATGCCCTGCACACCGCCGGTGTAGGCCTCGATCTTCTTGTACTTGAGCAGCTGGGGCACGGCCAGCGCGAACGCGAAGGTGGCCAGCGCCAGGTAGTGGCCGCCCAGGCGCAGCGCCGGAAAGCCCATCAGGAAGCCGAGGATGAAGCACACCAGGGCGGCGATCGGCAGCGTGGCCCAGTAGGGCCAGCCGGCCATGCTCATCAGCACCGCCGACACATAGGCACCCACCGCGTAGAAGGCGCCGTGGCCCAGCGAGATCTGGCCGTTGAAGCCGGTGAGCAGGTTCAGGCCCAGCACCGCCACCGCATACACCAGCACCAGGTTGAACTGGAACACGCGGTAGTTCTTGAACAGGAAGGGCAGCACCAGCAGGCTGGCGGCCAGCAGCAGCATCAGAACGATCTTGGTGGTCTTGTTCATCTCGGGGCTCTGCGCGCTTCAGACTCGGGTGACCACGTGCTTGCCGAACAGGCCGGCCGGCCGCAGCGTGAGCGTGCCGACGATCAGCACCAGCGCCACGCTGAGCTTCAGCTCGGTGCCGATGACATAGGCGCCCAGCAGGTTCTCGAGCACGCCCACGATGAAGCCGCCGAGCACCGCGCCGCCAGGGTTGTCGATGCCGCCCAGCAGCGCCGCGGCAAAGCCGTACAGCAGGATGCCGCTCATCATGTTGGGATCGAGGTAGACCACCGGCGCCACCATCATGCCGGCCACCGCGCCGATGGCCGCGGCCAGGCCCCAGCCCACGGCCAGCATCCAGCTCACGCGGATGCCCACCAGACGCGATGATTCGGGGTTCTGCGCCGCCGCGCGCATCGCCAGGCCCACCGGCGTGTAGCGGAAGAAGGCATACAGCGCCGCCAGCACCGCCAGCATCACCAGCGCCGAGCCCATCTCGTGGGCGCTGAACAGCTTGTTGGCCAGCAGGCCCTTCTGCTCGAAGGGGCTGGGAAAGGACTTGATGGTGTGCTCGAAGATCCAGCCCGCCAGCGAGTTGAAGATCACCAGCAGGCCGATGAACACGATCACGTTGGTGAGCACCGGCGCCTTCTCCACCGGCCGCAGGATCACGCGCTGCACCACCACGCCGCCCACGAAGCTGATGGCCACCGTGGCGAAGAAGGCGCCCCAGTAGGGCCAGCCCGACTGGATCAGTGCCCAGGCGATGAAGGTGGAAAAGGTGGCCATCTCGCCCTGGGCGAAATTGATGTGGTGCGTGGCCTGGTAGATCATCACCAGGGCCAGGGCCACGCTGCCGTAGATGCAGCCGTTGGCGAGACCCGAGGTGATCTGGTGGAGAAAGGCTTCCATGCTGGTCCGGACCTCTTGGATGTTGTCAGTAGCCCAGATAGGCGCGGCGAACGGATTCGTCGCGCTTGATCTCGTCGGCCGGCCCGGACAGCGCCACGGTGCCGGTTTCCAGCAGGTAGGCGTGGTGGGCGAGGTCGAGGGCCAGGTTGGCGTTCTGCTCGACCACCAGCATGCTGACGCCGTCCTCCTCGTTGATGCGCCGCATGATGCGGAAGATCTCGGCCACGATCAGCGGCGCCAGGCCGAACGAGGGTTCGTCGAGCAGCAGCAGGCGCGGTCGCAGCATCAGCGCGCGGCTGATGGCCAGCATCTGCTGCTCGCCGCCCGACAGCGTGCCGGCCTGCTGGTGGCGTCGCTCGGCCAGGCGCGGAAAGCGCTGGTACGCGCGCTCGATATCGGCGGCCACCTCGTGGCGGTCGCGTCGGGTGTAGGCGCCGAGCTTGAGGTTGTCTTCCACGCTCAGCGCGGTGAAGGTGCCGCGGCCGTCGGGCACATGGGCCACGCCCATGCGCACCACGCTTTCGGTGCTCTTGCCGATCAGCGACTGGCCGTCCAGCGTCAGGCTGCCGGCCGTCTTGACCATCTGGCAGATGGCGCGCAGCGTGGTGGTCTTGCCGGCGCCGTTGGCGCCCAGGATGGCGGTGATCTGGCCCGGCTCAAGTGCGAAATCAATGCCGAACAGCACCTGCGTGGCGCCGTAGCTGGCGCTGAGCTTGCTGGCTTCGAGCAGCTTGCCGGCCATCACGCGCTCTCCGCCGGTGCGCCGAGGTAGGCGGCGATCACGTCGGGGTGACGCTGGATCTCGGCCGGCGTGCCTTCGGCGATCTTGCGGCCGAAGTTCAGCGCCACGATGTGGTCGGACACGCTCATCACCAGGCTCATGTGGTGCTCCACCAGCAGCACGGTCATCTTCAGGCGATCACGCACATCGGTGATCAGCCGGCCCAGGTCGGCCAGTTCCTCGTGGTTCAGGCCGGCGGCGGGTTCATCCAGCAACAGCAGTTTGGGATCGGCGGCCAGCGCACGGCCCATCTCCACGCGCTTTTGCGTGCCGAAGGGCAGATCGCCCGCCGGCCGGTCGGCCACGCTGGTGAGCTCGAGGTAGTCCATGATCTCGTCGGCACGCCGGCGCAGCCGTGCCTCCTCGCCGCTGACCGCCGGCAGGCGCAGCGCGCTGGCGATGAAGCCCGCGGCGGAGCGTGAATGCGCGCCGATCATGATGTTGTCGCGCACCGGCAGCGTGCGGAACATGGCCAGGTTTTGGAAGGTGCGGCCCATGCCGAGGGCGGCGATGCGATGGGTGGGCATGGCGGTGATCGACTCGCCATCGAACACGATGTCGCCGGCCTGGTAGGCGTACAGCCGCGACAGGCAGTTGAACAAGGTGGTCTTGCCGGCGCCGTTGGGCCCGATCAGGCCGCACACCTGGTGGCGCGGCACGTCGAAGCTCACGCCGTCGAGCGCGACGATGCCGCCGAAGCGCACCGTGACACCGCGCACGCTGAGGAGGGGACCTCCGTTGTCTGCCATCTGTGGGTGTTCCATCGTTGCAGAGGTCGGGCTGCGGCAGCCCGTCCGACGCCGCGTTTATAGGTGGCCCCTGCACGCAGGCGATAGCGGGGCTTGCCCTGACACGCGCGCGACATTCCGCTGGCTGGAAGGGGGGCTTCATGTGCGACGATCACCAGCATCCCCACTTGCCACCCGTTGACGTCGTTTGACGCCTGTTGAAGGATTCGCCCATGAGCATCTACGACCAGCACCTCGACAAGACCGCCGCCAATTTCGTGGCGCTGTCGCCGGTGAGCTTTGTCGAGCGCAGCGCCGAGGTATTCGGCGATCTGCCCTCGGTGGTGCACGGCCAGCGCCACTACACCTGGGCGCAGACGCGCGAGCGTTCGGCGCGGCTGGCCGCCGCGCTGCGCGCGCTGGGTGTGCAGCGCATGCACACGGTGAGCGTGATGCTGCCCAACACGCCCGAGATGGTGGAGGCGCACTATGCGGTGCCGGCGCTGAATGCCGTGCTCAACACGCTGAACACGCGGCTGGATGCCGCGCTGATCGCCTGGCAGATGAACCACTGCGAGGCCACGGTGCTGATCACCGACCGCGAGTTCTCGCCCGTGGTGTCGCAGGCGCTGGCCATCCTGCGCGAGCAGCATGGCCGCACGCCGATCGTCATCGATGTGTGCGACAGCGAATACACCGGCGTCGGAGAGCGCCTGGGCGCGCATGAGTACGAGGCCCTGCTGGCCGCCCATGCGCCACTGCCGCGCCTGGACGGCCCGGCCGACGAGTGGGACGCCATCGCGGTGAGCTACACGTCGGGCACCACCGGCGATCCCAAGGGCGTGGTCACGCACCACCGCGGCGCCTACCTGAACGCCGTGGGCAATGCCGTCACCTGGACGCTGCCGCAGTTTCCGAAGTACCTGTGGACACTGCCGATGTTCCACTGCAACGGCTGGTGCTTTCCGTGGACGGTGGCCATGCAGGCCGGCACGCATGTGTGCCTGCGCCGCGTGGAGGCCCGGGCCATCCTGGAGGCCATGCGCGACCACGGCGTGGACCACTACTGTGCCGCGCCCATCGTGCACAGCCTGATCTACAACGCGCCGGCCGAACTGCGCACCGGCATCACCCAGCAGGTGCGCGGCATGGTGGCCGGGGCCGCGCCGCCGGCGGCCATGATCGAGGGCATGGCGCAGATCGGCTTCGACATCACGCATGTGTATGGCCTGACCGAGGTCTATGGCCCGGCCGGCGTGGCCGCCAAACGTGCCGCGTGGGCGGCCGAGTCGCTGAGCGAGCAGACGC
>CAYPDO010000361.1:0-5267 GCA_964409495.1 uncultured Bordetella sp. | reverse complement strand
CGGTCAGCGCCACCAGCACGGTGTAGAGCACCAGCAGCGGCACCCACAGCGCCTGCACGCCCGGAAGAATGCCGTACCAGGCCATCAGCAGCAGCACGATGGCCAGGTTGATGCCCAGTTCAACCAGCTTGGTGACGACCGCGGTGAACGGAAAGATCTCGCGCGGGAAGTACACCTTCTTGATCAGGTGCGCATTGCCCACCACGCTGTTGACCCCTTCGGATGCCGACTCCTGGAAGAACATCCAGGGCATCAGCGCGCAGTAGGCCAGCACCGGATAGGGCACGCTGCCGCTGTCGATGCCGATGAAGCTGCGCATCACCGTGAAGATGGCCATCATCATCGCGGGTTTGGCCACGGTCCAGGCCAGGCCCAGGTAGGCCTGCTTGTAGCGCACCACCACGCTCTTCCAGGCCAGCGTGGTGATCAGTTCTCGGTGGGCCCAGAGGCCGGTACGGCGGGAGGTCATGAAAAGCTCGGGTCAGGTGCCGGCAGCGCCAAGCGGGTGGGCGCCGGGCCAGCCTGTGCGGGCCAGCAGGGCTGGCGGCAGGTTCAGTGCCGGTCGACGATTCTCGTCGGCGCCCGTGACGATGCGCGCATGACGGTTCGCGGGCTGCGTGACATTATCCGCCGCCCCCTTCACCGGGCTGCCGCCCACCGCCCGCCCGTTCACGGGTGAGCGGGCGCCAAGGTCGCCGTCGCAGGCTGATTCGGCCGGTTTGTCTGGCCGGGCAATTGATCCTGTGCCCGGGTCAGCAGGTGATGCGTCATGACCACCAGCACGATCAGGTGGTAGGGATAGTCGAAGTAGGCCATGCCCAGGAACGCACCGCCGACCATGTAGCCGATGATCGACACCTGGATCATCGCCGCCAGGTCGCGCGCCCAGGACAGCTCAGGGTTCTTGCGTGTCAGCTTGATGATCTTCTGGCACTTGAACCAGGCCATGCCCAGCAGCGACAGGAACATCGCCAAGCCGATGAAGCCCTGCTCGCCCATCACCTCGAAGTAGATGCTGTGCACATCGCGCACGTTGAGCGGGTCGGGGCCGTACTGGGCAAACATGCCCGGCTGCCACAGCTCGAAGCCGCCACCGAAAATGCGGTCCTTGGCCACGTTCCAGGCGCAGCCCCAGGCGTTGATGCGCCCCAGTGCCGACTCGTCCTGGTTGTAGGTGTTGATCGTGTCCATGCGCTTGTACCAGGACTCTGGCATCAGCGACACGATCACGGCCACCAGCGCCGACACCAGCACGGCCATGGCCAGCTTGTTGCGACTTTTCAGCCAGAACGCCACGCCCACCACCGACAGCGCCAGCAAGGCCCCGCGCGACTGGCTGCCGATGGCTGCGATCGGTGTCAGCACCATGCCCACCAGCAGGCCCAGCTTGAACCACTTGCGTTTTTCCTGCAGCTGCAGGTAGCGGATCAGCGGGATGGTCATCACCAGCGCCAGCGCCAGCTCGTTGTTGCCGGCGATGAAGGTGGTGGACGGACCGTTGACCCGGTAGGCGCCACCGTTGACGATGGTGAAGATGCCGCCCTTGATGCCGTAGAAGCCCAGCGACAGCACCAGGATCCACACGAAGCCGTGGATGCGCTCGCGCGTGTTCAGCACCATCAGCGTGATGAAGGTCAGGATGTGGATCTTGATGACCTTCTCGTACTGCGCGGCGGCCAGCTTCGGGTACTCGGCCATCAGCGTGGTGATGCCCATCCAGACGATGAACAGCGCCAGCATGATGGTCTCGCGCGACCAGACGATCTTCTTGGGATCCTTGGTCATCAGCAGGCTGATCATCGTGGCCAGCGCCACGATCATCACCACCGGAAAGCTCAGCATGAAGCCGTAGCACAGCCGGTGCGGGTTCATGTAGCCCAGCCAGGCCAGCAGCAGCACGCCCCAGTACGGACGGCGCAGCACAAAGGGCAGCGAGCCGAAGACGATGGCCGCGACAAGCAGGTCACGCATGGCTGGCCTCGGGCGCCGGGCGGCTGGCCACCTGGCTGACCACATAGCGGAACTTGCCGGATTTCTCCGGCGCGATGGCGGCCACGCGCTCGACCAGCACCTCCACCGCCGCGCCCAGGCGCTGCTGGAAGCGGCTGGCCACATGGGCCTCGAAATCGGCGCGCACGCTGTCGTCCACCACGGCCAGCACGCGCGTGCGCTGCAGGCTTTCCTGGATGATCTTGAACTGGCGCACGCCCGGCAGATCGCGCAGCACGTACACCAGCGCCAGGCCGTGCATCACCGTGCCATCGGCGGCCATCACGAAATCGGTGGTGCGGCCCTCGATGCGCTCCAGGCAGGGCAGGCCACGGCCGCAGGCGCAGGCCTGGGTGCCCAGCACGGCCACATCGCCGGTGGCATAGCGCACGAACGGGAAGTCGCGCGTGGCCAGGTGGGTGACCACCACCTCGCCGGCCTCGCCCGACGGCAAGACGCGGCCATCGCGGTCGACGATCTCGACGATGATGTCCTCGGCCGTCAGGTGCATGCTGCCTTCGGGGCACTCATGGGCGATGAAGCCGGCATCGCGGCCGCCATAGCCATTGGCCACCTTGCAGCCGAACACGTTGGCAATGGCCACGCGCTGGTCGTCGTACAGCCGCTCGCTGGTGACGAAGGCCACGCGGATGCCCAGATCGTCCATGCGCTGGCCGCGCTGCTGGGCGTGGCGGGCGATGTGGGTCAGCGCCGAGGGGTAGCCGAACAGCATGCGTGGCCGCTGGCGGCGGATGGCGGCGACAAAGCCGTCGAGCTTGGCCTCGCTCATCTCGAAGGCCGGCAGCAGCTCGGTGCGCAGCAGCTTGTCGCGCAGCGCGCGCACGCGGTCCTGCGCGCCCAGCTCGATGGGCGAGCCCCAGACCACCATTTCGGGGTCGCCGATGTCCACGCCCCACCAGCGCGTGGCGCGCCACTTGGCCGCCACATCATGGCTGACACGCTCGCGGCCGATGAAGAAGATCAGCGGCTCGCCCGAGCTGCCACCGGTGTTGAAACGCGCCAGGCCGGCGGCCTGGGCATGCTTCAGCCGCTCGGTGTTGGCGCGGATCAGCGGCTTGGTCAGCAGCGGCAGCTGCTGCAGGTCGGCCAGGCTGCGCACGGCCTGCGGGTCGAAACCCCGCTCGGCGAACAGCTCGCGGTAGTAGGGCACCTGCACGCCCACATCGGTGAGCAGCGCGCGCAGTCGCTCCACCTGCAAGGCCTGCAGGCGCTCGGCCGGCCACCACTGGCTTTGTTCCAGGCCGCGGCGCACGGCCACGGTGGTGTGGCGCTTCAGGCGCTCGTGCAAGGGGAACACGAGGCCCGAGGTGATGGCGGTGTACAGCCCGGTCATGAAGTTTCAGTGCGTGGGCGCCGACAGCGGCGCAGTGAGATCGGCACCGCCCCGGTGGTGCAAGGCCTGGAACACGCCCACCAGGGTTTCAACCCGGCGGTCCCAGGTGTTGTCTTCGGCATGGGCGCGGATCGCGGCGCGGTTCCAGTCGTGACGCAGTGCATGGTCGATGGCCGCCTGCAGCTGCGCGGCATCGCCGAAGGGCACCACGCTGCCGAGCTCGGGCCGGCACACCACCTCGGCATTGCCGCCCACGGCGGTGGTCACCACCGGCAGGCCGCAGGCCATGGCCTCGAGGAACACATTGGCCCAGCCCTCGTTGCGCGTGGACAGCACGAACACATCGGCCGCCGACAAGGGCCCGCGCAGTGCGTCGGGCGGCAGCGGCCCCAGAAAGCGCACCACCTCGCCCAAGCCCGCCTGGGCCACCTGGGCGCGCAGGGCCTCGCCCATGTCGCCCTCGGGGCTGGGCCCGCCCACCACCAGGTAGCGCAGGCCGGGATGGCGCTGCAGCAGCGCCGGCAGCAGTTCGATCACGCGGTGAAAGCCCTTGCGCTCGACCAGACCGCCGACGCTGATCAACACCGGCGCGTCCTCGGCCAGACCCAGCGCGCGCCGCGCCTCGGCCTGAGGCATGGGACGAAAGCGCGCCAGATCTACGCCATTGCCCACCACCTGCACCTTGTCGGGCGCCAGGCCCAGGCCGATGGCCACCTGGCGCAGCGAATCCGACACCGCGAACACCCGTGTGGCGGCGTGCAGGGCCTGCACCATGCGCGGTGCCAGCACCGGGTCGCGCGCCAGGCGCGATTCGGTGCCGCGCAGCGTGATGGTCACCGGCACGCCCAGCCAGCGGCCGAGCAGCGTGGCCGCGTAGCCATCCGGGTAGGCGAAGTGGGCGTCGATCAGATCCAGCTGGCCGGCGCGGCGCAGCGCGCGCAGCCGCGGCCAGGCGGCCAGCGCCATGGCCAGGCCATCAAACTGCTTGAGCACGCCCGGCACCGACAGAAAGCGCGGAAACCAGACATCGTGCCCCGCCTGCTGCTCATGCGCCGGCGCACCCGGCCGGAACCCCGGCTTCCAGCGGCGCAGCAGGCCCTGCAGCGGAAACCAGGGCGTGGGCGCCACCACCCGCAGCGGCAACTGCCGGCCCACGCGGAACATGCGCTCGCGGATGAACAGGCCCGCGCCCGGCTGCACCGCGCTCGGGAACAGGCTGCTCAGCACGACGATGTGCGGGGCCGACGCCATCTGCGCTCAGGCCGCCAGCGACTGCACAACACGCGCCAGACGCTCGAACACCGGCTGGTAGTGCCGGGCCGAGGCCGTCCAGTTGCGCTCGCGCTCGACGAAGGCACGGCCCGCTGCGCGCAGCTGCGGCCAGCGCTCGCGTTGCTGCAGAAGCTGGTCGATGGCGTCGGTCAGCGCACTGGCGCTGCCGGCCTTGAACAGCATGCCGGTCTCGCCGTGGCGGATCAATTCCTGGTGCCCGCCCACATCGCTGGCCACCAGCAGCCGGCCCTGAGCCATGGCCTCCAGCGGCTTGAGCGGCGTGACCAGCTCGGTCAGGCGCATGCTGTGGCGCGGGTAGGCCAGCACATCCACCAGATCGTAATAGCGCTGCACCTGGGCGTGCGGCACGCGGCCGGTGAAGATCACCTTGTCAGCCACGCCCAGGCGCTGGGCCTGGGCCTTCAGCGCGGCATCCTGCGGGCCGCCACCCACCAGCAGCACACGCACCTCGGGGCGGCGCTGCAGCAGCGCGGGCAGGGCATCCAGCAGCAGGTCCAGGCCCTCGTAGGCGTAGAAGCTGCCGATGAAGCCCACCACGCTCGCTTCCGCGGCCAGGCCCAGCTCGGCCTTCAGCGCCGCATCGGGCTGCCCGCCGACATCAAACGCTTCGATGTCCACCGCGTTCGGGATC
>CAYPDO010000360.1:0-5280 GCA_964409495.1 uncultured Bordetella sp. | reverse complement strand
GCTTCTTCGCCGGTGGCGAGCAGTTCGGCGCCCGGCAGCGTGTGGTCAGCACCACCAACCGCAACTTCGAGGGCCGCCAGGGCCCCGGCGTGCGCACCCACCTGGCCAGCCCGGTGACGGTGGCGGCCTCGGCCATCGCCGGCTGCCTGGCCGATCCGCGCGCGCTGCTGCCCGGCCACTGATCAACCCGCCATGCAGCCCTTCACCGAACACAGCGGCGTGGCCGCCGCACTGCTGCGGCCCAACATCGACACCGACGCCATCATCCCCTCGCGCGAGATGAAGACGGTGGGCAAGACCGGCCTGGCCGATGGCCTGTTTGCCGTGTGGCGCTACCTGGACGCGCCGGCACGGGTGCCGGATCCGCAGTTCGTGCTCAACCGGCCGGCCCAGCGCGGCAGCAGCGTGCTGCTGGGCGGCGAGAACTTCGGCTGCGGCTCCTCGCGCGAGCATGCGGTGTGGGCGCTCAAGGAGTACGGCGTGCGCGCCATCGTGGCGCCCAGCTTCGGCAGCATCTTCGCCGCCAACTGCGTGCGCAACGGCCTGGCGCCGGTGGTGCTGTCGGCCGATCTGGTGCAGGCCCTGGCCGAGGCGGTGGCCGCCGATCCGCAGCACCACCGAATCACGGTCGACCTGGTGCACCAGCAGGTCAGCGTGGTCGACGGGCCGCAGTTCCGCTTCAGCATGCGCGACGACCAGCGCCAGGCCCTGGTCAGCGGGCTCGACCCGATCGGCCAGACCCTGCTGCTGGATGCGCAGATCGCTGCCTTCGAGGCCCGCGACCGTGCCGCCCGGCCCTGGGCCTACCTGGGCTGAACACCATGTCTACCCCGCCCGTCATCGACCGGCAGTTCATGCGCCTGGCCGATGGCCGGCAGGTGCACCTGCGGCGTGCGGGCCTGGCCCAGCCGGGCCGGCCCGTGCTGCTGCTGGCCCATGAGGCGCCGGGCTCGTCGGCCCAGCTGGTGCCGCTGATGCAGGCCCTGGCGCCCCATGCGCTGGTGCTGGCGCCCGACATGGCCGGCCTGGGCGACAGCGACGCCCTGCCACCGTCGCACCACCGCATGCAGGACCATGTGCCGCCGCTGGTGGAGTTGCTGGACCGCCTGGGCGCCCAGGAGGTGGTGGCCTATGGCCAGCACAGCGGCGCCCACCTGGTGTGCGAACTGGCACTGGCACAGCCGCAGCGCGTGCGGCGCGTGGCGTTGGACGGCCTGGCGCTGTTCGACGATGCGCTGCGCGACGAGATGCTGGCGCGCTATGCGCCGCCCCTGGCGCCGGCGGCCGATGGCAGCCACCTGCTGCAGGTCTGGCGCTTCGTGGCGGGCATGTTCACCCACTTCCCGCACTATTTGGCCGACGAGGCGCACCGGCTGCCGACCGCGCCCCCGCCAGACCCGGCGCTGCTGCATGGCCTGGTGCTGGAGATGCTGAAGGCCCTGCCCAGCTACCCGCGCGTCTATGCCGCCGCCTTCACGCACCCGTGCGCCGAACGTCTGCCCCAGCTGCGCCAGCCGACCCTGCTGCTGGGCACGCAGGGCGACCCGCTGGCGCAGTACCTGCCGGTGGCCGCCCGCCTGCTGCCCGCCGCGGCGGTGCTGCGGATCAGCCGCAGCGAGCGTGCCACCGTGCTGCAGCGCCATCTGTTGGAGAGCCCGCCCCCATGACCCCGCCCATCCCCTGTCCGCGCCCGCACATCGAGTTCATCCAGGCCCAACTGCTGCCCTGGCAACACGTGGGCCCGGACGGGGCGCGCCCCGGCGTGGAATACAAGTTCCTCAGCCGCGACCCGGTCAGCGGAGCCTGCTCGGTGCTGCTGCGCTACCCAGCGGGCTGGCGCCGCGAGGGCGAGGAGCACCTGCTGGCCGCCGAGGAGTTCTACGTGCTCGACGGCAGCCTGCTGATCGACGACAGCGTGGCCTACACCGCCGACTGCTATGCCCACTGGCCGCGCGGCTGGGTGCACCGCAGCGTGGCTGCCCCGCGCGGCGCCGTGGTGCTGGCGTTCTACGACGCCCGGCCCGAGGTGCGGCCCGGCCGCCCCGACACGCCGGCCCGCGAGGACCTGCTGGTGCGGCGCCTGGACGTGGCCCGCATGCCCTGGGACACGACGCTGAACGACCCCAACCTGCGCCATCTGGGCATCGCGCGCAAGAACCTGCGCCAGGACCCGGACACTGGCGAGCGCAGCTTCCTGTCGCTGATCATGCCGCACAGCGCACCCGACGGGAACATCGGGCCCAAGGAGGTGCATCCCTGCGTCGAAGAGGCTTATGTGCTGTCGGGCGCGCTGTCGGGGCCGCATGGGGTGATGCACCCGGGCGCCTACTTCTGGCGCCCGCCCGGCATCCCGCACGGGCCCTTCGGTTCGCGCTGGGGCGCGGTGTCGCTGATGCGCTTCGTCGGCGGCCGGCATGTCAACGTCTGGACCGACGAGCAGGCGCCGTTCCTTCTGGACGCGCCGTATCAGCCGGTATTGCCGTCCGACTTGAGCCACCTCATGCAGCTGCACTACACGCCGGCGCCCACCTGGTGACGCCCGTATCGCGGGCGCTTTCGGCTGGTGGACAGGCGGCCGCAACCGGTTGGCTGCGAGACGGGCCGGCGCACACCATGACAGCCTCCCAACCCAACCGACGAGGTAAGTGTCCATGCGACCGCATGTGGAACTGATCGACGAGAAAGACCTGATCTGGCACGTGGCCGAGTTGCCGCATGGCCAGGGCGAGGCGCGACAGCGCAACCTGAACTACTGCGAGGAAAAGGGCGAGGCCTCCTTGCTGGTGGAGTTCGTCAGCGACTGGTCGCGCCCGGCCGGCCTGCACGTGGCGCAGACCGAGTGGTACCTGCTGGAAGGCGAGGCCAGGGTGGGCGAGCACACCCTGGTGAAGAACAGCTACATGATGGTGCCGCAGGGCGTGCTGTGCCCGGCGGTGCAGGTCAAGGCCGGCACGCGCGTGCTGATCTTCCGCGAGTACGGCGACTGGGCCTTCACGCCGGCCGCAGCGCATGGCGCCCACCGCAACCCCGAGCATGAGCTGACCGTCAAGCATGCCGACCAGATGGACTGGTACGACGTGACGCACCCGACGCATGGCAGCCCGATGGACTTCTCGCGCGGCGGCACGCCGGTGCCGGGCCTGTTCATCAAGCTGCTGCACCACGACAAGGTGACCGGCTTCTACACCCGCCTGATCCACGCCAAGGCGAACTGGAAGGAACACCCGCTGGCCCACCACCCGTGCTACGAAGAGGCCTACACGCTGGAGGGCTCGTTCGACTACAACTTCGGCACCATGTACCCGGGCACCTACTTCTTCCGCCCGGCCGGTGTGCGCCACGGAGACTTCGTGGCCGGCGAGCAGGGCACCACCTGGCTGCTGCGCTGTGATGGCCGCCTGGTCGACTGGTACACCGAGAACGCCCGTGTCGAGATGCATGGCAAGCCGGTGAACTGGGGCCCCGACTTCCCCGGCAGCGAGCCGCCCGTGCTGCTGCAGGCCACCCGTTCCCGTTCCGTCGGCCCGATGAAGGACCCGTCCTACGTATGAGCACCATCCCCACCCCCGTCGGCCGCGACACGCTCGGCTGGCGCAAGGTCTTCGCCTGCTTCGGCCCGTCCACCAACACCGTGGTCGAGCCCGAGTTCGCCGCCATGCGGCCGGCCGGCGTCACCAACCAGTACCGCGACATCTACATCGAGAACGCCAAGGCGCTGTCCAACGAGTCGTTCATGGCCGGCATGGACGTGCTGCAGGCCGCGGTGGATGCCGCGATCCGCAGCGCGATGACGGCCGAGCCCGACTACTACGTGATGGGCGTGTCGGCCGTCTCGTTCATCGGTGGCGCCAAGGCCTGCCATGCCCAGCTCAAGCACCTGCGCGAGCTGGCCGGCAAGAACTTCAGCGTCGGCCCGATCAGCTGCGTGGAGGCCATCAAGGCCTATGGCGGCATCCGCCGCATCGCCGTGATCTCGCCGTACTACCCGGTGGCCAACCAGCATGTGAAGAACTTCTTCAGCGACTACGGCATCGAGACCGTGCGTGACCTGCCGCTGCAGTGCACCAGCTGGACCAACATCTCGCGCGTGACCGAGCCGCAGATCGCCACCGCGCTGAAGCAGCTCGACGGCGACGACATCGACGCCATCGTGCAGGTGGGCACCAACCTCAGCATGGCCCGCATGGCGCCGTTTGCCGAGCACTTCCTGGGCAAGCCGGTGATCGCGATCAACACGGCCACCTACTGGCATGCGCTGCGCAGCAACGGCATCCGCGATGGCGTGGAAGGCTTCGGCCCGCTGCTGCAGCACCTGGACCTGAAGCGCGACTGAGCGCCTGCGGCAGCGATGCGCCTGCGCCCACGTCGCGGCTATGCCGACGGGCCCTTCGGCCAGGTGCACTACCAGCACCTGGGAGCGGGCCACGGCCGGCCGCTGGTGCTGCTGCACCAGGCGCCGATGACCTCGGGGCAGTTCGACCGCGTCTATGCGCCGCTGGCGGCGCATGGCTTGCACGCCATCGGCATCGACATGCCGGGCTTCGGCGGCTCGGACCCGACACCGCACCCACCCGGCGTGGCCGACTACGGCGCCGTGGTGCCGGCCGTGCTGGATGCGCTGGGCCTGCCGCAGGCTGCGCTGCTGGGTCACCACACCGGCGCCATGGCCGCCACCGAGGCCGCGCTGGCCTTCCCGCAGCGCATCTCGGCCCTGGTGCTCAACGGTCCGCTGCTGGTCAGCGAGGCCGAGCGCCAGGCCTTCGATGACGGCCTGCACCCGCGCGAGCGCACGTTCCGCGCGCTGCCCGATGCCGCCCACATGGTGGCCATGTTCCAGACCCGCGCACGCCTGGCCGCCGGCAGCATCGACGACGAGCGCCTGTCCGACTACGTGGTGCAGGCGCTCAGCGGCCGCGGCCCCTACTGGTGGGGCCACCACGCTGCCTACCACCACGACATGGCGTCCGCGCTGGCGCGCCTGCGCCTGCCCACGCTGATCCTCACCAACAGCGGCGACCTCATCCACGACAGCGCGCTGCGCGCGCGCCAGCTGCGCCCTGATTTCGCCTGGCACTGCCTGGCCGGCGGCGGCATCGACATCGTCGACCAGCAACCCCAGGCCTGGGCCGATGCGGTGGCGACGTTTCTGGCCCAGGCCACGCCCGCCGCTGCGGCGGGCTGAGCGCGCCCGGGACGCGGCGCCTGCCGGCCGGTGGCCGAGGCGCGGGTCGTGCCGCGGCGCTGCACGCAGGCGGTGGTCTGGCTCACCCGCTGACCGGC
>CAYPDO010000359.1:548-5286 GCA_964409495.1 uncultured Bordetella sp. | reverse complement strand
AACCAGGATGGCGAGGTGCAGGCCCTGCACTGCTGGCCGGTGGACCAGGCCCTGGCCCGCGCCGCCGCGGGCGAGATGACCACCGATGCCACGCTGGCCACGCTGGATTTCGCGCTGCGCCACGGCCTGCTGACCGGACCCGACGCCGGGCGCTGCGCCGCCCTGCTGGACACGCTGGCGCACGGCCCGGCCCGGCTGGCACGTTGAAGGCAGGCGCATCGGCAGCGGGTTTGCGTTCAATCAAACTGAATCAGCGGGTCAAGCGCGCTGAAACCCGCCGCCTGGGGCCGGCGCGACACTGCCCGGCATGACAACGCCACTGCCCACCGCCATTGCCTCCGCCCCGGCGCGCTACACCGGCGTGGCCATCGTGCTGCACTGGCTGCTGGCGCTGGGCATCGTGGGTGCTTTCGGCGTGGGCGTGTACATGCACGAGCTGCCGGTGTCGCCGACGCGACTCAAGCTCTACAACTGGCACAAATGGGCCGGCGTGACGATCCTGGCGCTGTCGGCGCTGCGCCTGCTGTGGCGCCTGACGCACCGCCCGCCGGCCGATGTGGCCATGCCGGGCTGGCAGGCCGCCGTGGCGCACGCCACGCACATCGGCCTGTACGGGCTGTTCTTCGCCGTGCCCCTGATCGGCTGGGCCTACAGCTCGGCTGCCGGCTACCCGATCGTGTGGTTCGGCGTGCTGCCGCTGCCCGACTTCGTGCCGGTGGACAAGGCGCTGGCCGAGGCCATCAAGCCCTGGCATGAGCGCAGCGCCTGGCTGCTGGCCCTGCTGGTGGCCCTGCACGTGGCCGGCGCGATGAAGCACCACTTCGTCGACCGCGACGGTCTGATCGACCGCATGCGTTTTGGCGGAACCTCTGGCGGCCGTGGCTGATCCCATGCCCGCCTTGCGCCTGCCCTCCTCCCACCCGAGACCCTGATGCGTTTCCTGCCCGCGATTTCTGCCGCCGCCCTGGCCCTGACGGCCAGCCTTGCCAGCCATGCCCAGCAGGTCGACGCCGCCAGGAGCGAGATCGGCTTCGTCAGCAAGCAGATGGGCGTGCCCGTCGAGGGCCGCTTCAAGAAGTGGTCGGCGCAGATCGCCTTCGACCCCAAGAAGGCCGCCGCCGGCAAGGTGGGTTTCACCATCGAGACCGGCTCGGCCAGCTTCGGCGCCGCCGAGACCGATGCCGAGGTGGTCAAGCCGGCCTGGTTCAACGTGCCCAAGTTCCCGCAGGCCAGCTTCACCAGCACGGCCATCAAGCCGCTGGGCGCGGGCAAGTTCGAGGTGGCCGGCAAGCTGGCCATCAAGGGCAGCACGCGCGATGTCACCGTGCCGGTCACCATCACCCAGGCCGGCCCGGTCAGCACCGCCAGCGGCGCCTTCACGATCAAGCGCCTCGAATTCAAGATCGGCGAAGGCGAATGGGCCGACACCTCGATGGTGGCCGACGAGGTGCAGGTCAAGTTCAAGCTTGCGCTCACCGGCCTTGCGCCGCTGTGAGCGCGTCATCCACCGTTCCAACCCGTCCACTCCTGAGGAAGCCCATGAAGATCCGCACCACCCTCGCCGCCGCCGCGCTGGCCACCCTTGCCGTGGGCGCCCAGGCGCAAAGCGCCACCTACGCGATCGACCCGACGCACACCTTCGCCACCTTCGAGATCCTGCACTTCGGCGCCAGCACCAACCGCGGCCGCTTCGACAAGAAGAGCGGCACGGTCACGCTGGACAAGGCCGGCAAGAGCGGCAAGGTCGAGATCACGCTGGAAACCGGCTCGATCAGCACCGGCACCACCGCCTTCGACAAGCACCTGACCAGCAAGGACTTCTTCAACTCGGCCGAATTCCCCACCGCCAAGTTCGTGGCCGACAAGTTCACGTTCAACGGCGACAAGGTGGCCGAGGTCAGCGGCTCGCTGACGCTGCTGGGCAAGACCAACCCGGTGACGCTGAAGGCCTCCAACTTCGCCTGCTACGACAGCCCGATGCTCAAGCGCGAAGTGTGCGGCGGCGACTTCGAGACCAGCGTGGTGCGCAGCCAGTACGGCATGACCTGGGGCCTGAACTACGGCTTCTCGGATGCCGTGAAGGTCATCATCCAGGTCGAAGCCGTCAAGCAATAAGCAGGGGCACCCGGCGCCGCGGGGACGCGACGCCACCCGCCGGGCGGGTGCGGGCCGGCTTTGGAGCGGCCCGGCGCTCGGCCTGCAGGGGCACCCGGCGCCGCGGGGACGCGACGCCAACCCTCGCAAGCCCCGCCCCGGCGGGGCTTTGTCGTTTTCTGCCAGCATGCAGTGCATGAGCCTTGCCACGCGCTGCCTGTCCTTCGTTCTGGCGCTTCTCGCGAGCCCTGCAGTCCACGCCCAGCCCGTGGCCTACCGGCTCGACCCCACGCACAGCTTCGTGCACTTCGAGGTGCTGCACTTCGACACCGCCACGCTGCGCGGGCGCTTCGGCCCGCTGCAGGGCGAGGTGGAACTTGACCGCACGGCGCAACGCGGCCGCGTGCAGGTGGTGGTGGACGTGGCGGCGGTGAGCAGCGGCCTGCCGGTGCTCGATGCCCGGCTGCGCGGGCCCGATCTGCTGGACGCCGAGGGTCACCCGCAGGCCTTCTTCGTGGCCAGCGGCTTCGACTTCGATGCCCAGGGCGGCGTGCGCGCGGTGCGCGGCGAGTTCACGCTGCGCGGCCAGGGCCGGCCGCTGACGCTCACGGCCGAGCGCTTTCGCTGCTACACCCACCCGCTGCTGCGCCGCGAGGTGTGCGGCGGCGATTTCACCGCCGAGTTGGAGCGCAGCGCCTGGGGCATCACCTACGGCCTGCCCTTCGTGGCCGAGCGTGTGCGCCTGCGGGTGCAGGTCGAGGCGGTGCGCCAGGACACGCCCTGAGCTCGCCCAGGGCCGGGCAGCGATCGGCCGGACCGGCCATCGCCGGTGATTGCAGCCCATCCGGCGCACCGGCCACTGCGTCGCAAGTGCGCCACGGCGCTCGCGGGGCCTGCGTACAGTCCGCCCATCCCCAGCATCGTCCGCCCACTGCCCACATGACCCCCGCACCGGCCTCGCCCTGGCCCGCCCGCTGGCAGCGCTTCTCGGCCGCCAGCGTGCGCGGCTACCACGCCTACGGCAGCTGGCTGGTGGGCATCACCTGGCGGCGCTTCATCGTGCTGTCGGTGCTGCTGCTGATCGTCTCGGGCCTGCTGCAGAACATCCCGCCGTTCAGCTGGCACTGGACCCGCACCGTCACGCTGGCGCCCGAGCGGCCCAAGCCGCCGGAGATTCCCAAGATCGGCGCGCCCGAGGCGCCCATGCCGCCGGCGGCGCCCGCGGCCTCGGGGCCCAAGGTGCGGCCCGGCATCCACATCGAGAAACCGCCCAAGGGCAGCAAGACCGATGGCGTGGAGATCACCATCGACGACCATGGCGTGCGCATCGTGCCCAAGACCCGCGCCGCCGTGGCTTCGCAGGCCCAGGCTGCGGCCTCGGCCGCATCGGCCGCCGGGCAGCCGCCGGGCGGCACGGCGCCGCTGGTCGACATCCGCCTGCCGCCGGGCGCCAGCGGCGAGGCCGTGCGCCAGGCGGTGGAAGACGCCCGCGACGCCATCGAGGAAGCCCTGCGCGATGCCCGCGAGGACGCCCGCGACGAGATCGAGGCCGCCCGCGCCGAGGCCCGGGCCGCGCGCGAAGCCGGCCGCCAGGCCACGCTCGACGCCGCCCGCGCCATCGAGGATGCGCGCCGCGCCATGCCCAAGCACGAGGTGCACGAGGTCAGCCTGGGCGAGTTCCTGCCCAGCCTGGCCATGCTGTGGATCGTGGGCTCGGTGATCCTGAAGATCACCTACAAGCAGCAGATCCGTGCCGAGGCCACGGCCGCGCAGGCGGTGGAGACGGCCGAGGCCGAATCGCTCAAGCGCCAGGTGGTGGAGGCGCGCATGGCCGCGATGCAGGCGCAGATCGAGCCGCACTTCCTGTTCAACACGCTGGCCAGCATCGACCATCTGATCGAGGTCGACCCGCAGCGCGCCAGCCAGATGCAGAAGAACCTGATCGCGCTGCTGCGCGCCAGCATGCCAACCATGCGCGAGACCACGGGCGTGAGCGGCGCCGAGGGCGGCACGCCGCGCGATCTGGGCCGCGAGCTGGCCGTGATCCGCCCCTACCTCGAGATCCTGAAGGTGCGCATGGAAGAACGCCTGACCACCACCATCGAGGTGCCCGACGGGCTGCTGTCGGCCGAGTTCCCGGCGATGATGGTGCAGACCCTGGTGGAAAACGCCATCAAGCACGGCCTGGAGCCCAAGCCCGAGGGCGGCCACCTGGCCGTGAAGGCCGAGATCCTGCACGGCAAGCTGGCCATCAGCGTGGCCGACACCGGCCTGGGCTTCGGCCGCGCCGCCACCGCCGGCACCGGCGTGGGCCTGGCCAACATCCGCGAGCGGCTGCAGCTGCTCTACGGCAGCCGGGCGGCGCTGACCATCGCCGAGAATCCCGGCGGCGGCACGCGCGTGACCATCACCGTGCCCTACAAACCCGTTGAAGGAGCCGGCGCATGACCGCCACCACCCCCGCCCCGCTGGATGCCCTGGCCGCGCCGCGCGCGGTGATCGCCGACGACGAACGCCTGATGCGCGAGCAGCTGCGCGCCCGCCTGGCCGAGGTGTGGCCCGAGCTGCAGATCGTGGCCGAGGCCAAGAACGGCGTCGAGGCCGGCGGCCGGGTGCAGCTGCTGATGCCCGGGCGGGGGGGGCG
>CAYPDO010000359.1:0-538 GCA_964409495.1 uncultured Bordetella sp. | reverse complement strand
ACAAGCCCGACCTGGTGTTCCTGGACATCCGCATGCCCGGCCTGACCGGCGTGGACGCGGCGCGCCAGATCGCCCAGATGGACATCGGCGACGACGAGCACCTGCCCGAGATCGTGTTCATCACCGCCTACGACGAATACGCCGTGCAGGCCTTCGAGCAGGGCGTGGCCGACTATGTGCTCAAGCCGGCCGAGCGCGAGCGCCTGGCGCTCACCGTGGCGCGCATCCGCAGCCGCCTGGCGCGCCGCGACAGCCCCGATGCCGCCGACGGCGCGCCGCAGGCGCCGGTGCAGCAGCTGCTGCATGCGCTGTCGGCGCGGCTGAACCCCGGCCAGGCGCCGCGCTACCTGGAGTGGATCCAGGCCACCGTGGGCCAGAGCATCCAGATGATCCCGGTGGCCGAGGTGCTGTTCTTCATCAGCGACGAGAAGTACACGCGGGTGCAGACGCCCACGGTGGAGGCGCTGATCCGCAAGCCGATCAAGGAGCTGGTGGACGAGCTCGACCCGGCGCTGTTCTGTCAGATCCACCGCAGCAC
>CAYPDO010000358.1:0-5302 GCA_964409495.1 uncultured Bordetella sp. | reverse complement strand
GTACGGCGAGCAACGCAGGAGCAAGATCGGCAGGCGCAGCAGGAAAGTGCCCGTGCGCTTCAGTTGCGGGGCACTTGCACGCGCGCGTGTTCGTTGATGCCCATGGCGCCGAAGAACAGGGCCACCAGCCGGTGGGCCTCGGCAAAGGTGACGCTGCGCTGCTCAACCTGCTTGGCCAGCACCCAGTTCAGCAGATCGCCGGCGGCGATGAAGTCGACCCGGATCAGCCGCGCGCACGACACCGTGACCAGGCGGTCCTCACCGAGCCGTCGATCCAGCTGCTGCAGCGTGCTGGCGATGTCGCCGGCCAACTGGCCGGCGAGCTCCACCGTGGCCACCTGGGCGCCATGCGCGTCGTCGGTCAGGCGCGATTCGAGAAAGCTGCTGCCCACCTCGCTGACGATCGACAGCGGCGGTGCGGTGGTGGAATGGCCCGAGCCCACGCAGCGCACGGCGCAGCGCGCGCGCTCCCACGAAGGCGGCGACACCTCGTAGGTGACGCAGTAGTCGATGGCCGTCTCGTCGAACTGGTCGGGCCGGTTCACCAGGCGCAAGGCCTCCAGCCGGGCCATCCAGAACGCCGGGTCGGCATCGCGCACGCCGGTGGGGGCGGCTTCCTGCAAGGCGGCGAACAGGCGGTCGGCGCCAAGCCAGCGCATGTCCAGCGGCTGCGGCGCCCATTGGCGCAGCAGCTGCTGCAGGTGCACCGCGGCGCCGATCTCGACGCGTTCCAGCGCCTGCCAGTCCAGCACCCAGGGCAGCGGCAGCTGCAATGTGGCCGAGCGCAGCCGGGCCACGCCCTCGTCGTCGAGCACGGGCGGGCTGATCCAGCCCACGTCGCCCTGCACGCCACGTGTGTCGGGGCGCTCTTCGGCCGCGGCATCCGCCACCAGCTTGGGCAGCGAGAACCACTGCGGCGGCGAACGGCCGAACAGGTTCACGTAATCCGGCACCAGGGCTTCGAACTTGGCCTGCTGGCCCGTGGCGCGGTACAGGTCGAACAGCACATGCCAAGTCTCGGCATGGTCGCGGCGCGGCCCGTGCAGGCGGCACAGCGTGGTGAGCGACTGCTCGCAGTGCTCGAAATCGGCATTGGCGAAGGCGATCACCGCCTCGTCCAGCTCAGGGTCATGCACCAGTTCGCTGACCTCGACCGCGAACTTGCTGGCCGCCGCCGGCTCGGGCGTGGCGCGGCGCGGTGGCACGCCGGTGCGAGCGCCCGCAGGCGACGACACCGCCGCCGCCGGCGCAGCGGCGGGCGCGCTGGCGGTGCCGGGGCGAACCGGCGCCGCGCGCCATTCCGACGGCGGGCTCAGCGTGCCGCGCGAGGCGGTGGTGCGGCTGGCGTTGAACGGCGCCGATGCCGTGGCCGGCGCCGCACCATGGCGCATGGCCGAGCGGTCGGTGGGCCGGTCGGGCGGCATCGCCGGGCGTGGCTCGTCGCGCGCCGGCATGCCGCCCAGCGACGACAGCTCGGCTGGCGCGGTGGCGGCCAGGCCCAGGTCGGGCAGTGGCGGCATCGAATCCAGCGACGACAGCGGCATCGAGGCCAGCGCGCCGGTGGGCGGCCCGGGCGGCAGCGTGTCGAAGGCCAGCGGCTCGGTGGGGGCGGTGTGGAAACCCGAGGGCAGCTGCGGCGCCGGCGCGCGGCGCGGCGTGTCGGCGCTGGGCCGGCGGGTGGGGGTGGGGGCGGCCGTCTGCGGCCGCTGCGACAGCGGGCCATGGGCCTCGCCCACCATCTGCTGCTCGATCTCGTCGATCTTGGCCTTGACGCCCAGCGCCGCGGGCTCGGACAGGCGGCCTTCGGAATCGTCCACCCGCGACGAACCGCCCAGCGCGGCCAGTTGCTCGGGCGACAGGCCATCGCGGCGCAGCCGGCGCAGGGTGTCGAACTCGCGCTTGCGCACGAAGTCGTTGCGCTTCTTGCGCTCGATCATGGCCTTGAGCTCGGATTTCTCCAGGTCAAGGCTGTCGTCCTGCCGCGTGGCGAGCTCGTTCCAGTCCGTTGCCGGATTGGCGACGAAGCGCACCACCTTGCGGAAGAAGCTCTCGTTGTCCTTGGGCTCGGCCATGGGCGTGTCAGCAGGTGCCGGAGGCGTCAACCCCGGGGCACGATCAGTCCCCGAACATCTTCTGCTTGAGCTCGCGGCGCTGTTGCGCCTCGAGCGACAGCGTGGCCGTGGGCCGCGCCAGCAGGCGACCCAGGCCGATGGGCTCGCCGGTCTCGTCGCAGTAGCCGTACTCGCCGGAATCGAGGCGGGTGAGCGATTGCGAGATCTTCTTCAGCAGCTTGCGCTCGCGGTCGCGCGTGCGCAGCTCCAGCGCATGCTCTTCCTCGATCGTGGCGCGGTCGGCCGGATCGGGCACGATGGAGGTGTCCTCGCGCAGGTGCTCGGTGGTTTCACCGGCGTTGCTGAGCAAATCGTCCTTGAGCGCCGTCAGGCGCACGCGGAAGAACTCGATCTGCTTGTCGTTCATGTACTCCGACTCAGGCATGGCCAGGAGTTCGGCTTCGGTCAGATCGCGGCCGGCCTTGGACTTCCAGGCATTGGCCAATTTAGGGTCTGCCTTGTGGGCAGGCTTCACAGTTTCCATTGGTTCTGGGTAACCCCGGGCGGGAGGCTTGGGCGGAGAAAAACGTTCGGCAAAACGGTTGCGCGCGGGTTCGGGCGCCGCCGTGGCCTGGGGTGGAGACGCGGGTTTCGGGGCCGCCGTGGTCTTGGCGGCTTTGGTGGCTGGCGCAGCAGGGCTGGCTTTTTCAGGGGCCGCGCCCGGGGGGGCGGTTTTGGCCGAGGTCTTGCTCACTTCGGGACTCCTCGCAGTGGCTTTATACCTGTTCTGTGCCACCGCCTGTGCGATCACCGCATCGGTTCGGGCGCGCGGATTGTAGCCACGCAATTTTGACGCCAGGCTGAGCGTCGTACTGGCATTTCGGGCTCAGGCCAGGCAGCCGTCCAGGCCCTGCAACAGGATCTCCCGCGGCAGGTCGATGCCGATGAACACCATCTTGCTCTGCTTGGTTTCCTGCGGCACCCATTTGGGGCCTAGATCGCTGCCCATCAGCTGGTGCACGCCCTGGAACACCACCTTGCGGTCGGTGCCCTTCATGTAGAGCACGCCCTTGTAGCGCAGCATCTTGGGGCCGTAGACCTGCACGATGGAGCCGAGAAAGTCTTCCAGCTTGGCGGCGTCGAAGGGCCGCGTGCTGCGGAACACGAAGCTCTTGACGTCGTCGTCGTGGTGATGGTGGTGCGGGTGGTTGCAGGCCTCGCCGGGGGCTGTCGTGCATCACGTGCGTTCAGGCCGGCTGCGCGGCATCGCAGTCGCCAGTGCCCGCCGTCCGCCGGGACTGCAGGACGTGCCGACCTTTGCCGAGGCGGGCTTCACCGGGGTGGAGGCGAGTGCTTGGTTCGGGATCTTCGGCCCCGCGGGTCTGCCGCCGGCCATCGTGGAGCGACTGAACGGCGAGATCGTGCGCGGATTGAAAGTGCCGGAAGTGCACACGCGTCTGACCAACGCCGGATACGATCCGATGCCGTCGTCGCCTGCGGAGTTAGCGGAGGTTCTGAAGACCGATCTCGCCAAGTGGATCAAGGTGGTGAAGTCCGCGGGACTCAAACCCGAGTAGCGCACGGGTAAGCATTGCGCTGAACCGGAGAATACGCATGAACGAATCCAGAACGCTCGCCGATTGGGTCGCGAGTCTGCGCCTCGAAGATATCCCCGAGGACGTGAAGGCGCACGCGCGCCGCTTCATCCTCGACAACTTCGGCTGTCAGATCGCCGGTGCGACGCTCCCCTGGAGCCAGACCTACTATAACGTGCTGCGCTCGAGCCGCAGCGGCAGCGGCGCGACCGTGGCGTACTTCGGCGACAAGCTCGCGCCGGACGATGCGGCGTTTCTCAACAGCACGTTCAATCACGCCAACGAAACCGACGACACGCATCTGAAGAGCCCGACACATCCGGGCGGCATCGCCGTGCCTGCGGCGTTGGCCCTTGCGGAGCACGCCAAGGCTACCGGCGACAAGCTCCTGCTCGCGGTCATCGCTGCGTATGAGATCCAGATCCGCATCTCCTGGGCGTGCTCGCCGTACCTCATCTATCGCGGCCATCATCCGCCAGTGGGCGTGGGGCCGTTCGGTGCAGCCATGGCTGGCGCCGTGCTCATGGGATTCGATGGCGAAACGACATTGAACGCGTTGGCGATCGCCGGCAGCCACTCCGCCGGTCTGATCGAGTACACCAAGACCGGCGGCTCGGTGAAGCGCATCCATAGCGCGATTCCGACCCAGGCCGGCGTGCGCGCGGCATTGTTCGCGCAAGCGGGCATCACCGGCCCGCACTCCATCCTCGAGGGCGAGAAGGGCTTCTGCAAGGTGTTTGCCGGCGACTACGATCTGAATCGCCTCACGGAGGGCTTGGGTACACGTTACCACCTGCTCGACAACGCGCTGAAGCCCTACAGCTGCTGCCACCTGATCCATGCGGCATTCGACGCACTCGACAATCTGCGCGATCGCGAGCCGTTGGTTCCCGAGCAGGTAAAGCAGATCACGGTCTACACCAACAGCGAGCCTATCCTGTCGCACATCGGGTCGATCATCGAGCCCGACGATATCCTCGGCGCGCAGTTCAGCCTGCCGTTCTCCATGGCGATGCGCCTGCATCACGGCGGACGCGGAGTGAACGGCGGCAACGGTTTCTGGGATTATCCGCGGGTGAATCTCAAGGATCCCGCGCTGGTCGCGAGCGCGCGCCGCGTGAAGTGCGTGGTCGCGGATCGCAATGAGTGGTCGGCGGTGGACAAGGGCGCGGGCATCGAGGTCGAGACGACCGATGGCCGCAAGCTGCGCGAGATCGTCGCCTATTCCAAGGGCCTGCCGGAGAACCCGATGTCGGAAGACGAAGTGAAGGAAAAATTCCGGTCGCTGGTCGATCCCATCCTGCCGCAAGGCCGGTCGCAGCAGATCATCGCGGCGGTGGACAAGGTCGAAGCGATCAAGGATATCGGCGAGCTTGCGCGCCTGCTGGTCGTGCCGCCGGCGGATCGGATCAAGGCGGTGGCTTGATCGCGGGAGCGACGGATGCGCAAAGCCTGCGATAGCCGCCCGCACCTCGGAGTGTAGAAGTCCGCGGATGCCGGCCAGGCGCAAGCGGACAAACTGGGGGAGGTCGCCGCGAAGCGCTCCCCTCCTTGGAGGGGCGATTGCACTGCAATCGGCAATGCGGCCGGGGTGGGTAAGCGGGCGCCGTAGACCCACCCCTCCTCGCGCTGACGCGCTTCGTCTGCCCCTCCGGT
>CAYPDO010000357.1:0-5321 GCA_964409495.1 uncultured Bordetella sp. | reverse complement strand
CCACCGCCGGCTAACGGCTGCCCTCCGGCGTGGGGTGGTTGGGGCACCCGGCGCCGCGGGTACGCGGCGCCACCCGCCGGGCGGGTTGGCGGGCCGGCTTGGGAGCGGCCCGGCGCTCGGCCCGCACGGTGCACCCGGCGCCGCGGGTACGCGGCACCACCCGCCTCGAAAAATTCATCCACAACGCCCCGCCGGCTCCAGCAGCCGGCGGGGCGTTGTCGTCTGTGCCCCAGGTGCGAACTGAGGCCCCTTTGTTGCGCATTTCGGGCTAATGCCACAGCCCTGCCCTTCTCACAATTCGTCCAACGCCTGAGCTCTGCCGCACAGGCGCCGTCCGGAAGCACTGACGACCGATTCGCCAGTGGAACCAGCCGGTCTCGAAAGCGGCAGGCGGCACCAGCAGTACGCCGCATGTGCTTTCGGAATACCGGCCGATTTCCGCCGGGTGTCGTCGAATCTCGAGGAGTGGCAAATGCCCCAGACGATCAACACGAATCTTTCGTCGCTGAACGCGCAACGAAACCTCAACACGTCTCAGTCTTCCCTGTCGATCTCGATGCAGCGCCTCTCGTCCGGCATGCGTGTGAACTCGGCCAAGGACGACGCCGCGGGCCTGGCCATCGCCGAACGCATGACGGCACAGATACGCGGCATGAACGCCGCGGTGCGCAACGCCAACGACGGCATCTCCCTGGCGCAGACGGCAGAAGGCGCCCTGGGCAAGGTGGCCGACGCCATGCAGCGCATGCGTGAGCTGGCGGTGCAGGCGGCCAATGCCACCAACTCGGCCAACGACAAGGATTCGCTGGACAAGGAATTCGGCGAACTGGCCAAGGAGGTGCAGCGCGTGCTCTCGGCCACCACCTTCAACGGCTCGCACATCCTGGGCAGCGAGGCGCGCGAGCTGGTGTTCCAGGTGGGCGCCGGCACGGCCAGCGAAGACACGATCAACATCTCGACCACCGACCTCACCTCGGATGCGCTGATCACGGTGGTGGCCGGCACCGATGCCCAGGGCACCGGCCGCGGCTCGATCGCCTCCACCGCGGCCATCGCCGACATCCACACGGTGATCGACAACATCGACAGCGCGCTCGACATGCTGAACAACCAGCGCGCCACGCTGGGCGCGTCGCAGTCGCGCTTCGAGTCGGTGATCTCGAACCTGCAGGTCTCGGTGGAGAACCAGAGCGCCGCACGCAGCCGCATCATGGACGCCGACTTCGCGGCGGAAACCGCCAACATGAGCCGCGCGCAGATCCTGCAGCAGGCCGGCAACGCGATGGTGGCCCAGGCCAACCAGATGCCGCAGCAGGTGCTGCGACTGCTGGGCCAGTGATCGCGGCGGGCCCGGCCCGCGATCGACACGACGCTTCTCCTGCGACAAGGCGGCCCGGTCATCCGGGCCGTCGTCGCTTGTGCTCACCCAGCACCAACCGTGAGCGTGCGCGGCCTCAAGCCCTGCGCCGGCAGGCCGAAACCCCGTACATCCAGGAGTCAACAGCATGGCCACCTCATCCGTCAGCGGCAGCGCCACCCTCAGCTCGGCCGGCATCGGCAGCGGGCTGGATGTCGAGAACATCATCAGCAGGCTGATGACGGTGGAGTCGGCCCCGCTGACGCTGCTGCGCAACCAGTCGACCAGCCTGAACGCCAAGCTGTCGAGCTTCGGCAAGCTGCAGAGCAACTTCTCGGCAATGCGCGACAAGGCCAATGCGTTGACCTCCACCACGCTGTGGAACAGCACCACCGCCACCTCGGGCGACACCAGCGTGGTCAAGGCCAGCACCAGTGCCAGCACGGCCGCGGCGGCCGGCAACTACGCGGTCACGGTGAGCCGCCTGGCCACCGGCCAGACTCTCACCAGCGGTGCCCTGCCAGCGGGCAGCACGCTGTCGGCCGGCACCCTGACCATCGAGCTGGGCACCTGGACCGGCGGCACGCCGGCCTCGGGCAGCACGCCGGCCACGCCGCCCACCGGCTTCGAGGCCAAGAGCGGCAGCACGGCCATCACGGTGAACATCGCCGACGGTGAAACCAGCCTCAGCGCGGTGCGCGACAAGATCAATGCCGCCGGCGGCGGCGTGGTGGCCACCATCGTCACCGACAGCAGTGGCGCGCGCCTGTCGCTGCGCTCGCGCGAGACGGGCGCCGAGAACGCCTTTCGCATCAGCGCCTCCGAAACCGCCGACGACGGCAATGCCGCCACGGGCCTGTCGGCCCTGGCCTTCGACGCCACCGATCCCGGCTCGCCGATGAGCCGCACCACCGAGGCCATGAACGCCGAGGCCAGCATCAACGGCATTGCCGTCAGCTCGGCCAGCAACACGTTGAGCAACGTGGTCGACGGCCTGACGCTCACGCTGCAGAAGGTGAGCAGCACGCCGGTGTCGGTGGACGTGGCGGCCGACACCGCGGCCATCAAGACCGCGGTCACCGATTTCGTCACCGCCTTCAACGCCGTGGCCAGCTTCATCCGCACCCAGACCGCCTACAACGCCGATTCCAAGACCGGTGGCGACCTGCTGGGCGACTCGGGCGCGCTGTCGATCCAGGCCCAGCTGCGCGCGGTGATCAACCAGGGCAGCGGCGCCTCGTCGGTGTTCGGCCGCCTGTCGGACGTGGGCATCGCGATGAAGGCCGACGGCACGCTGGAGACCAGCGCCACCAAGCTCGACAACGCGCTGGGCAACCTGGAAGAGCTGAAGAAGGTGCTGGTCACCGACGGCACCAGCACCGCCGATTCGGGCTTCATCCGCCGCTTCAAGGAACTGGCCGATGCCGCGCTGGGCAGCGACGGCGTGTTCGACAGCCGCACCGCCGGCCTGCGCAGCAGCGTCACGCGCAACGAGAAGTCGCAGGAGGCGATGCAGAACCGCCTGCAGCTCACCGAGGCACGCCTGCGCCGGCAGTACAGCGCGCTCGACACCACGATGTCGCAGATGTCCACGCTGAGCTCCTACCTCACGCAGCAGATCACCGCGTTCAACAAGAGCTGACGCGCACCGGCGTGAAGGCCCTGACATACCGGGTCTTTACCGCCTCAAGTCCGGCCCGGGGTCGTCCGATAAAACTCTCAGGACCAACGACCCGACACACGGCCCCCCATGTACAGCGTCTCGTCAGCCGCCAGCCCCCGCCTCCGCCACCTTGCCGGTGCCTACCACCATGTGGGCGTCCAGACCATGGTCGCCACCGCCACCCCGCACCAGCTGGTGGCGATGCTGTTCGACGGCTTCGTGGTGGCGGTCAACCGCGCCCGCGGCGCGATCCGCCACCAGGACGTGGCCCTCAAGGGTGAATCGATCGGCCATGCGCTGCGCATCATCGACGAAGGTCTGAAGTCTGCGCTGAACCTCAAGGATGGCGGCAAGCTGGCCGGTGACCTGTCGGACCTGTACGCCTACATCTGCGTGCGCCTGACCCAGGCCAACCTCGCCAGCGACGAAGCCGCGCTCGAGGAATGCCTGTCGCTGATCCAGCCCCTGCGCGAGGCCTGGACCGCGATTGCCGGCCAGGTTGACGCCGGCCCACGCTCCTGAACGGCCCGATGCCATCGGTGAACACCATGAACAGCAGTCTCATCACGTTCTACGAAGCCATCGAGCGCGCCAGCGCCGACATGCTGGAGGCCGCCCGCGCCGGCAACTGGGACCATGTGATCAAGCTCGAGGGCGCCTGCGTGCTGCTGATCAGCCAGCTGAAGAACGCCGCCCGTGCCAATGCGCTGAGCGCCGAGGAAAGCCAGCTCAAGTCGCGCATCATGAAGCGCGTGCTGGTCAATGACGCCGAGATCCGCCACCTGGCCGAGCCCTGGCTGGAAGACATCGACGACATGATGCACGGGCGTCGCAAGACCATTCACTGAGCAGGCCATGACCGGCTTCCAGGACACGCAGCCCACGCCGATCGGCGCGGACGATGCGGGCCTGGCCGATCTGCGCTGCGAGCAGCCCGGCGAGGTGCTGGCCCTGCTGCGCCAGGTGCGCGCGGCCGAGGCGCCGGTGGCCTTGTCCACGCCCTCGGGTGCCAGCTTCAGCGCCAGCCTGTGGAGCATCGACGCCGAACGCGGCGTGTTGTCGCTGGCCGTCGAGCGGGCCGATCCGGCGCTGCTGGGCCTGGTGGATGGCAACGAGGCCACGGCGGTGACCTACCTCGACGCCATCAAGCTGCAGTTCGACCTGGATGGGCTGGTGCTGGTGCGCAGCGCGCGGGCCACCGCCATGCAGTGCCGGCTGCCGCGCTGCATCTACCGTTTCCAGCGCCGCGCGGCCTTCCGCGTGCGCACGCCCGAGCATGCCGGCCCGTCGGCCGAGCTGCGCCATCCCGACATGCCCGAGATGCGGCTGTCGCTGCGCGTCACCGACATCAGCATCGGCGGCTGCGGCCTGCTGCTGCCGGCCGATGTGCCACCGCTGCCGCTGGGCATCGTGCTGCACGGCGTGCAGCTGGCGCTGGACGATGCCACGCGGCTGGACGTGACGCTGCGCCTGCAGCACGCCAGCTCGCTGCAGGCCGCCGACGGCGACCATGCCGGCCTGCGCCTGGGCTGCGAGCTGCTGGCCCTGACGCCTGACGACAACCGCCGCCTGCAGCGCTACATTGACCTCACCCAGCGCCGCCGCCGGCTGCTGTCGCTGGACTGATGCGCGCCGGTCAGCCGCCGTGGCGCGGCTTCACGCTGGTCGAGCTGACCGCGGTGCTGGTGGTGCTGGCCCTGCTGCTGACCGCCGGCATGCCCTCGATGGCCGCGATGATGGCGCGCCAGCGCCTGCAGGCCACCGCGCGCCATCTGCAGGCCGATGTGGCGCTGGCCCGCCAGCAGGCCGTGGCGCAGCGCCAGGCCGTGCATGTGAGCCTGCAAGCTGGCGCGCACTGGTGCTGGGCGCTGAGCCTCGATGTGGCGGTGGACTGCCGCAGCGCGCGCCAGGGTGGCGCGGTGATCAAGGTGGTGCGCGCCGACGACCATCCCCATGTCGCGCTGGACGAGGCCGCGGCGATGGCGCTGGACGGCCGCAACGGCACGCGCCTGTCGGCCACCGGCCAGGCGCTGTTCAGCGCCGGCCAGGGTGTGCAGCTGGCGGTGCGGCTGAACACGCTGGGCCGGGCGCATGTGTGCACGCCGGCGGGGGCGATGGCGGGGGTGCCGGCCTGCGGGTCGGGGGGATGATCCTGGCAGCTGGCGGCTGGCGGCTGGCGGCTGGCGGCTGGCGGCTGGCGGCTGACGGCTGGCTTATTCGGCGGCTGACGGCTGCTGTTGCCCATGTCTCCTGGCAGCCCGCCGGTCTCGCCCGGCCGGCGAGGTCCTTTCTTGTCGCGAC
>CAYPDO010000356.1:0-5324 GCA_964409495.1 uncultured Bordetella sp. | reverse complement strand
GGTTCAGGATGTTCGCGTCACCGTCGCCGGCCGCCACCGGGTTGGCCTGTGCCTGCGCCGCCGCCGCCGCGCCGGCCGCCAGCGCGGCGGCGAAGGCGGTGCGGATGAAGCCGCGTCGCCCGGCCTTGGCCTCGGCAAACACCTGCCGCACGCCATCGGCATTCAGAAAGCTCTCCGGCGCCTTGATCAGGCGGCCAGTCGAGGAGGGTGGATTCGAACGCACGTTGTCTCCTGGTGGCGGTCTGCATGGCTTCGCATGCAGATATAAGCACGTACAAATATTACAGCCGGCTCAGGCCCGCGCACTCAGTATAAACACGGGGGCGGGTATCTTCGCGCCGGGCGGCGCAGGCGGTGTCAGCGCTCGCCCAGCGCGCCCCGCAGATCACCGTGCACCTGCGCCAGCTGGGCCTGGGCCGCCGCGGCGCTGATGCCCAGCCGCACCATCAGCACCGCCACCTTCACGCGGTAGCCGCATTCGCGCAGCGCCGCCTCGGCCTGCGCGGGGGCGCAGCCGGCCGCCTGGGCCGTGAGCCGCACCGCGCGGTGCACCAGCTTCACATTGGTGGCACGCATGTCCACCATCAGGTTGCCGTACACCTTGTGCAGGCGCACCATCACCGCGCTGCTGAAGCTGTTCAGCGCGATCTTCTGCGCCGTGCCGGCCTTCAGGCGCGTGCTGCCCGAGATGACCTCGGGGCCGGTATCGAGCACGATGCCGATCTCGGCCGCGGTGACCAGCGGCGCGCCGGGGTTGTTGGCCATGCCCACGGTCAGCGCGCCGATCGCCCGGGCCGCCGACAGCACGCCCAGCGCGAACGGCGTGGTGCCCGAGGCGGCAATGGCGAACACCACATCGTCCGCACCCGGCCCCAGACGGTGCAGATCCTCGGCGCCCTGGGCGCCGTCGTCCTCGGCGCCCTCCACGGCCAGGAACATCGCCCCCGGCCCGCCGGCCAACAGCGCCGGCGCGCGCTCGGGGGCCCAGCTGAAGGTCGGGTTCAGCTCCACCGCGTCCAGCACGCCCAGCCGCCCGCTGGTGCCGGCACCGGCGTAGATCAGCCGCCCGCCGCGCGCCAGGCGCTGCGCGGTGGCGTCAACCGCCCGTGCCAGCTGCGGCGCGGCGGCCTGCACGGCGTCCACGGCGCGCTGCTGGTCATCCACCAGCGCGGCCAGCAGCGCGCTGGTGTCGTACAGGTCCAGCGCGGCATGCGCGGGATGCGGGGTTTCGGTATGGCTGACGTGGCTCATCGGTTGCCCAGGGCTCAGGTGGCGAGGCGGAAGGCGCGGCGCGGCCCCTCGCCGCCCAGGCGGTCGAAGGCCTGCAGCAGCACGGCATCGGCGGCCGGGGCGTGGCGCGGCGTGGCGCTGCCCGGCAGGGCCTCGAGGCACCACTGCCCGCCGCACCGCCACCACACAGCCCAGCGCCAGGGTGCGCGGCCATCGGCGCTGGCCAGCTGCAGCGCGCCGGCCGGGTCGCGGCGCAGCACCGGCGCCGCCGGCGCCGGCTGGCCATGGGTCAGCCAGGGCGTGGGCGGCACCAGCGCGGGCCGGGCATAGCTGCGCTGCTGCAGCGCGGTGGCCAGGCCGCCGCGGTCGCGCATCAGCGCCTTCAGGCTGAAGTGGATGTGCCCGCTGGCGCCGGGCCGCTGGCGCTGCAGTGCGATCTGCGCCAGCACCTCGTCGGCCGGCCAGGGATCGGCACTGCCATCGGCCACGCGGCTGCTGAACAGCCCCGGCCACACATGGTGGCGATAGGTATTGCGGCCCAGCCAGTAGTCGAGCAGCGGCTCGAAGGCCTGGGCGCTGCGCGCGCGCGGCCAGTACAGCTGCGGCGCCAGGTAGTCCATCCAGCCCTCGTCACACCAGCGTTCCACATCGGCAAACAGCTGGTGGTACTGGCTGAAGCCGCTGATGCCCGGCGGCCGCAGCGCCGGCTGGCCGATGCCGAACGGGCTGATGCCCACGCGCACCCAGGGCTTGATGGCCTGCACCGTCGGCTTGAGCGCCTGCACCAGGCGATTGACGTTGTCGCGCCGCCAGTCGTCGCGCGCCAGCCGGCCGCCGCCGGCCTGGTAGGCCTGCCAGCTGGGCCCGTCGGCAAAGGCCTGCTCGCCGCCGGACGCGTCCTTCACCGGATAGGGATAGAAGTAATCGTCGAGGTGCACCGCATCCACGTCGTAGCGGCGCACCACATCGGCGATCACGGCCAGTGTGTGAGCGGCGGCATCCGGCTCGCCAGGGTCCAGCCACAGCTGCTCGCCATGCTGGCGCACCCACTCGGCGCGGGCGCGCGCCACATGCCCGGCAGCCGGCGCCGAGCGCGCCGACGCATGGCGCGCCCGGTAGGGGTTGAACCAGGCATGCAGCTCCAGGCCGCGCCGGTGCGCCTCGGTCACCCAGAAGGCCAGCGCGTCGAAGGCCTGGCCGGTGTCGCCATCGGGCACGGCCTGGCCCTGCGTGCCCGACAGGTATTCGCTGGCCGGCTCCAGCAGCGAGTGGTACAGCGCATCGGCCGCCGGCCGCACCTGCAGGACCAGTGCGTTCAGGCCGATGGCCTGGGCACGATCGAGCATGGCCAGCGCCTCGCGCCGCAGCATGGCCGCCGGCAGACCGGGGGCCGACGGCCAGTCGATGTTCGACACGCTGGCCACCCAGGCGGCGCGCAGCTCACGCGGGGCCGCCGGTGGCTGCTCGGCAAGGGGCAGATCCAGCAGGGGCAGCGCCGGGTGCGCGGCGGGCGGCTCAGGCACCGCGCTGGCGCAGGCGCTCAGCCAGCCGGCCGCGGCCGTGGCGCAGCCCCCCCCGGCCGCGGCCAGCCAGGCCCGCCGCGTGCTGGGGGCCGGGTGCCGGTTCACGGCGCGCCGGCGGCGCTGGCGCCATCGGCGCGCCGGCGGCCGTTGGGCCCGGGGCTGGCGCTGCTGCCGCTGGCACCGTCAGTGCCCGCCAGCGGCGCCGCGGCCGGCGGCAGGGCCAGGCCGGTCAGCACTTGCAGCATCGCCGCCGTCTCGGCATCGGGCTGGCCGTCGAAGCGGGCCGGCCGGTACTTCATCTGGAAGGCGGCGATCACGCGCCGTGTCGGCCCATCCAGCTGGCCATGCTGGTCGACCTGGAAGCCGTGCCGGGCCAGCGCCTGCTGGAACCAGTCGACCCCCGGCAGCCGGGCCTCGACCACCGGCAGCAGCGCCGCCACCCGCGCCGCGTCAGGCCAGGGGATCAGCCCGGCGTCGGCCAGGCGCTTCCAGGGGAAGCTGGCGCCGGGGTCGATCTTGCGCTGCGGCGCGATGTCGCTGTGGCCCAGCACACGCTCGGGCTTGATCTGGTGGCGCGTGACGATGTCGCGCACCAGGGCGATCAGCAGCTCGATCTGCGCGTCAGGGTAAGGCGTGAAGCGCAGGCTGCCGTCGGGGTTCTTCTCGCCGCCGGCATTGACGATCTCGATGCCGATCGACGAGGCATTGAGCTGCGTGTGTCCGGCCCAGTGGCTGGCGCCGGCATGCCAGGCGCGGCGGTCTTCATCGACCAGGCGGTAGATGCGCGGCGGGTTCTCGTCGCTCAGCAGATAGTGCGCCGACACCGCCTGCTCGGTGAGGATGCGCGCCGAGCGCGCCATGTCCTCGTCGGTGTAGTGCAGGATCAGGAACTGCACGCGACTGTCCTGGCCCTTGGCGCGGTAGGTCTGGCTGTCGATCGGCAGGCTGCCGCTGCCGGTGCCGGTTTGCGCACAACCGGCCAGCAGGGCCAGCGCCAGCATGGCCGGCAACGGCCAGCCACCAGCCCGGCCAACCCGGCCAGCCCTGCCGGCGCCGCCGCCGGGCACGGCACGGCGGCTCATGCCGCGGCTCCCAGCAGCCGGGCGGCACGGCGCGCGGCGCCAGCGGCGGTGCTTTCTTCGGGCAGCGGCGCGTGGGTCACCGGCAGCGTGTCGGGCAGCGCCGCGCACATCGCCGCGGCAATGCGCGGGCTCAGCAGAAAGGCCCGTCCGGCCAGCGCCACCGGCCGCGGGCCAAAGCGCCGCGCCAGCGCCAGCGCCAGCCGTGCCAGTTCGCGCCCGGCCTCGTCCAGGATGGCAGCGGCCTCGGCATCGGCGGCGTCGCCGCCGGCGGGGCCATCGGCCGCCGCCACCGCGCGCGCCAGCAGACCGATCTCGCCGCGCGTGGCGCGGGCGACCCAGTGGCGGGTGAGGGCCCAGTCGCCCAGGTCGTTGTCCAGGTCCACGCCTTCACCCATCTCGCCGCCGATGGCCGCCAGCACCCGCCGCGCCATGCCCGAGCGCCGCCAGGCGCCGGGCTCGGCATCCTCGGCGCGCCAGATGCGGCGCAAGGCCTGGCGCGCGATCCAGTGTGCGCTGCCACCGTCGTCGATCAGCCCGCCGCGGCCCCCGGCCCGGTGGAAATGCCCGCCGGCATCCACATGCCCGGCGATCGAGCCGGTGCCGGCATAGACCAGAAAGCCGGCGCCCGGCGCAAAGGCCACGTGGCAGGCCATCTCGATGTCGCTGGTGATCTCGATGCGTGCACCGGCCACACCCAGCGCCTGGGCCAGCATGCGGCGCAGCAGCGTGCCGCCGGCGCGGTCGGTGCCGGTCACGCCGGCACACACCGCGCCCACCGGCCCCAGCGCCACCGGCCGGCCCACCGGATGGCCATGGCCACGCACACGTTCGGCCAGCGCCGCCATCACCTCCGCCGCGGCCTGCTGGCCATGGGGCTGGCCCAGCAGCGCCGCGGTGAAGCCCGGCAGATCACCCTGCGCATGCAGGCGGCCATCGGCATCGGCCAGCGCCCAGCGCGTAGATGTGCCGCCCACGTCCAGCCCCAGGCCCAGCGCAGGGCGTGGCGCCACAACGGCGGCCGGCAAGGGAGAGTGCGGGGCGGGGGAGGGGACTGCGTCGGACGCCATCGGATGCGGTTGAAGCGGAGCGCGCGGCCATTGTGCAGCCCGCGGCAGCAGGCGGCGCCGGCCACCGCTGCGTGGCCGGATACCGGGATGGCGGCGGGCCATCACCTGCGGCAATGCCCGGGGGCGGCCTGGCATGACCCCTGCATAGAATGGTTTTCACACCCCGGAGGACTTGACGCATGACCCTTGCCGCCCCCCGCCACAGGCTGAGCCGCCGTGCGATCCACGCCGCCAGCCTGGCCGCCCTGATCAGCATCGGCCTGCCGTTCGCATCCGGTCCGGCCGTGGCCGCCACGCCGAAGGACACGCTGGTGATCGCACTGGCCTTCGACGACATCATCACGCTCGATCCGGCCGAGGCCTTCGAGATCTCGGCCGGCGAGCTGATGGGCAACAGCTACGACCGCCTGGTGCGCCTGGAC
>CAYPDO010000355.1:0-5324 GCA_964409495.1 uncultured Bordetella sp. | reverse complement strand
CGCTGCGCCTGAAGGACGTGCCCTGGGACCAGGCCCTGGACATCATCCTGCAGAGCAAGGGCCTGGGCGTGAAGAAGAGCGGCAACGTGCTGTGGATCGCGCCCAAGGATGAACTCTCGGCCAAGGAGCAACTGGACCTCGAGGCCAAGAAGAAGCTGGCCGACCTGGAGCCGCTGCGCACCCAGGCCTTCCAGCTGAACTACACCAAGGCCGAAGAGGTGGCCAAGGGGCTCACCGGCCAGAGCGGTTCGGGTGCTTCGTCGGGGGCGGGCGGTGCCAGTGGCGGCGCGGCGCAATCGCAGCGCATCCTGTCGCCGCGCGGCAGCGTGCTGTTTGAAACCCGCACCAACCAGCTCTTCGTCAGCGACATCCCGAGCAAGCTGGAAGAGATCACCCAGCTGGTGGCCAAGATCGACATCCCGGTGCGCCAGGTGCTGATCGAGGCGCGCATCGTCGAAGCCGACGACAAGTTCGGGCGGGCGCTGGGCGTGAAGCTGGGGGCGGTGGATCTGCGCGGCCTGTCCGGCGGCATCCCGGGGGCCAGTGTGGGCGGCGGCAACTACGTGCAGATCGGCAGCAACTACACCACCAACTACAAGCAGCTGGGCGTGATGGCCGACAACACCATCACCGATGTGGGCACGCAGATGGTGAGCCTGCCGGCCAACACCAGCGCGCTGGGCAGCGCCTCGGCGGCCACGCTGGCGCTGTCGCTGTTCAGCCCCTCGGCCAACCGTATCCTGAACCTGGAACTGTCGGCCCTCGAGGCCGACGGCAAGGGCAAGATCGTGTCCAGCCCGCGTGTGATCACCGCCGACCAGGGCAAGGCCATCATCGAGCAGGGCGAAGAGATTCCCTACCAGGTGGCCAGCTCCAGCGGTGCCACCAGCATCCAGTTCAAGAAGGCCAGCCTGAAGCTGGAAGTCACGCCGCAGATCACGCCGGAAGGCAGTGTGATCATGGATCTCGACGTGGCCAAGGACAGCCGCGGCGCGAACACCACCGCCGGCCCGGCCATCAACACCAAACATGCCAAGACCCAGGTGCTGGTGGAGAACGGCGGCACCGTGGTGATCGGTGGCATCTTCACGCAGGACGAACGCACCGATGTCAACAAGGTGCCCTTCCTGGGCGACGTGCCGGTGGTGGGCAACCTGTTCAAGAACACCACCAAGTACACCAACAAGACAGAACTGCTGATCTTCATCACGCCGAAGATCGTGACCGAACGCGCCCAGGTGCGCTGAGTTCGGACCAGGTCAGCACAACGCCCGAGCGGGGAGCGCTTCGATGAGTTTCGTGAAGATCAAGTCATGGCTGGCCGCGCTGGTCACCGTGGCCCTGGTGGGCTGCGGCGGCGGCGGCGGTGATGCGGGGACGCCGTTCATCGGCGGCGGGGGCGGGTCGTCATCGGCCGCCAATGTGGACGTCAAGAGCAGCAGCACCACCTTGGGTGACGGCGACAGCACGGTGACGATCACCGCCATCGTGAAGGACGCCAGCAACGTTGCATTGCCTGGCACCACCGTCACCTGGGCGACCTCGGTGGGTTCGCTCACCGGTGCGGCCGCCACGACCGACAGCACCGGCACCGCCACTGCCACCTTCTCCAGCGCAAGCCGCAGCGTTGATGCCGCGGAGATCACGGTCAGGTCCGGCAACGCCAGCGGCAAGACCACCGTCAACCTCCGGGGCAGTCGCACCGTCGTGCTGAGCAGCAGCAAGACCCAGGTGGGCACCGACGGCGACACGGCAACCTTGACGGCCATCGTGCGGGATGCCAGCAATGTGGCCATCAGCGGCGCAGCCGTCGTCTGGAGCAGCAGCGCTGGCGCCTTGAGCGGGCAGACCTCGGTGACCAATGCCAGTGGCGTGGCCACCGCCACGTTCGCCCCAACCGGGGTCAATCCGGCAACCACGCCCACCGTCACCGTCACGGCCAGTTCGGGCACCTCGCCGCAGGCGCAGACCCTGCTGAACATCAGTCCCAGCACCACCTCGATCGAACTGCTGACCTCGCAGCCCACCGTGGGCACGGGTGGCGAACAGGTGACCATCACCGCCTTCGTCAAGGACGGCAACAACTTGGCGAAGACCGGAGCGCCGGTGAGTTGGAGCGTCGACAGTGGCCGCATCAGCAACCAGCAGGCCACCACCAATGCCAACGGCATCGCCACCGCGGTGCTGGACGCTGGCAGCAACAAGAGCAACCGGACGGCGATCGTGACGGTCAACTCCGGCGCTGCGCGCCAGGCCCTGTCGGTGCCGGTGGTCAACACCAAGCTGGCCTACTCAGGCGCCACCACGCTGGCCGTCGGGGGCTCGATGCAGATCACCCTGACGGCGACCGATTCCAAGAGCGTGCCGATTCCCGGCGTGGCCCTCGGCCTGAGCAGCAGTCTGGGCAACACGGTGCCCGCCACCGCCACCACCGACAGCGCGGGGCAGGCCATCGTCACCTACGGCGCCGCCCGCTCCGGCGCTGATACGCTGACGGTGACCGGTGCCGGTGCCTCGGTGGTCTCGGCCATCACGGTCAGCGGGCTGGAAGACGAACTCGCGTTCGTGACGCCAGCGGCCAGCAGTGACGTGCTCGTGCGGCAGACCCAGCAACTTCAGCTGCGTTATCGCAAGAACGGCGTCGCGCAAGCGGGGGCCACGATCAACCTGGCCGCCACCATCGGCACCCTGAGCCCGTCCAGCAGTGTGACCACGGGCGCCGATGGCACCGCCACCGTGAACATCAGTTCCAGCTTTGCCGGGGTGTCCACGATCAGTGCAACGGTGGCTGGCAGCGCCAGCCAGCCCGTGCGTGCCACGCTGCCGCTCAACTTCATTGCCACCACGCCCAGCAAGCTTGTCCTGCAGGTGACGCCTTCGGCGCTGGCGCCGAACCTGGCCGGTGCAACCACCAACCAGGCGGCTGTGGTGGCCAAGGTGACCGACGCCGACGGCAATCCGGTGGCCAAGACGACGGTCAACTTCAGCCAGCAGGCCGACCCGAGCGGCGGGCGCCTGCAGCAGGCCTCGGCCGTGACGGATCTGAATGGCGTGGCCACGGTGCAGTACTTGTCAGGCCCGGAGAGCACGGCCAGCGGCGCTGTCAAACTGAGTGCCGCGGTACCGGGCAGTTCGGCCTCGGGCAATGCCGTGCTGACGGTGAACCAGAGCGCCCTGTTCATCGCCTTGGGCGATGGCAACACGATCGGCAACTTCAACAGCGAAACCTACGAGAAGAAGTGGACGGTGTATGTCACCGATGCCAACGGCGTGGCGGTGACCAATGTGCCCGTGACGGTCAAGGTGCTGCCGAACTACTTTGCCAAGGGCGACCTGATCTGGAGCGACACCGCATCACAGTGGATCTACAACAGCTATCGCGAATGCCCGAACGAAGACGGTTCGTCGAATCCCGGGCGCAAGTCGGCGACCGATACATCGGCGATCTGGACGCTCACGGTGCCTCCGGTTCCGCCGCTGGTCACGAAGCCCATTGAATACAACTTCAACGGCATTCTTGACCCGGGCGAGGACCTCAATGGAGACGGCACCCTGACGCCTGGTAACGTCGTGGCCTTGACGTCCGGTGTGGTGACCACCGATGCCAACGGGTCAGCCACCATCACGTTGCGTTATGCGGAGCTGTATGCCTCCTGGATCGGCGTTCGCTTGACGGCCACGGCCATCGTCTCGGGCACCGAGTCCACGACATTCCGGGACTTTCCGCTGGACAAGCTCTCTGGCGACTACAGCGTCAAGACCGTGGCGCCGGCTGGCGTCAACAGCCCCTTCGGCGTTGACATCGGCTCGTGCCTGAACCCCAACTGACGATCGCCCTGGTGGGCATGCCGGGCTCCGGCAAGTCCACCGTGGGGCGGCAGCTGGCGCGGCATCTGGGCTGGCGCTTCATCGACAGTGACCACGTGATCGAGCAGCAGATCGGCTGTCCGATCCGCCTGTACTTCGAGCAGCAGGGCGAGGCCGCCTTCCGCGATGTCGAGCAGCGCGTGGTGGGCGAACTGGCGTGCGAGCGCGGCATCGTGCTGGCCACCGGCGGCGGCACGGTGCTGCGTGACGCCAACCGGCAGGCGCTGCAGCAGCATTGCGTGGTGATCTACCTGCGCTCCACGCCCGAAGAGCTGTTTCGCCGCCTGCGGCACGACACGCAGCGCCCGCTGCTGCAGGTGGCTGATCCGCTCAAGCGCCTGCGCGACCTGTTCCGCGAACGTGATCCGCTGTACCGCGACGCGGCGCGCTACGTCATCGAGACCGGCCGGCCCTCGGTGCCCACGCTGGTCAACATGATCCTGATGCAGCTGGAGCTGGTGGGGGTGCTGGATCCCGCCCGGCCGCCGCCCGATGCGGGCCGCAGCGCCACGGGGCACTGAGGTCCCGGCCGGGCCGGCCGCATACACTGCCGGCATGCAATCCGTTCTCTCTGGCAACGCGCGCGGGCCGAGCGCCGGGCCGCTTCCAAGCCGGCCCGCGATCCCCCGGGGGGATCGCCCCATGTACCCATGGGGCGAGGGGCAGTCATGATTCGCGTGCCCATTGCGCTGGGCGATCGCAGCTACGACATCCTGATCGGCAGCGGCCTGCTGGCCGATGAGGCCGCCTGGGCCGGCCTGCCGTCCTCGGCCGATGCGCTGATCGTCAGCAATACCGCCGTGGCGCCGCTGTATGCCGATCGGCTGGCCGAGCGCCTGGCTGACCACCACCGCCGCGTCTTGCGCGTGGTGCTGCCCGATGGTGAGCAGTACAAGGACTGGCAGACGCTGAACCTGGTGTTCGATGCGCTCCTGGGTGCCGGTTGTGACCGCAAGACCGTGCTGTATGCGCTGGGCGGCGGCGTGGTGGGTGACATGGCCGGCTTTGCCGCCGCCTGCTACATGCGCGGCGTGCCCTTCGTGCAGGTGCCCACCACGCTGCTGGCGCAGGTGGATTCGTCGGTGGGCGGCAAGACGGCGGTGAACCACCCGCTGGGCAAGAACATGATCGGCGCGTTCTACCAGCCACAGCGTGTGATCTGCGATCTGGACGTGCTGGACACCCTGCCCGCGCGCGAGCTGTCGGCCGGCCTGGCCGAGGTGATCAAGTACGGCCCGATCGCCGACATGGCCTTCCTCGACTGGATCGAGGCCCAGCTGCCGGCACTGCTGGCGCGCGACAAGGCCGCGCTGGCCCATGCCGTCAAGCGCAGCTGCGAGATCAAGGACTGGGTGGTGGGCCTGGACGAACGCGAGGGCGGCCTGCGCGCGATCCTGAACTTCGGCCACACCTTCGGCCATGCGATCGAGGCCGGGCAAGGCTATGGCGCGTGGCTG
>CAYPDO010000354.1:0-5363 GCA_964409495.1 uncultured Bordetella sp. | reverse complement strand
GTCGGCCACGCGGCTGCGCACCGTCACGCGGCCGCCGGGCCGGTTGTACTTGATCGCGTTGGTCAGCAGGTTCAGCAGCACCTGGCGCAGGCGCACCGGGTCGGCCAGCACCCAGCCCCGCAGCGTGTCGGTGTGCAGGCTCACGCCGTGGTCGCGGCCCAGCAGTTCCACCAGCGGCAGGGTGGCGCGCACCAGCGGCGCCACCTCCACCGGCTGCAGCTGCTGCGGCAGCTCGCCCGACTGCAGGCTGGACAGGTCGAGCACATCGTCGATCAGCGCCAGCAGGTGGCGGCCCGAGGCCTGCACTTGCTCCACCCGCCGCTGCCATACCACCGGGTCGCTGTCCACGCCATCGTGCAGCAGCAGCTGCGCAAAGCCCAGCACGGCATTCAGCGGCGTGCGCAGTTCGTGGCTGATGCGCGCCAGCAGGCGCGACTTGGCCTGGCTCTCGGTCTGGGCCAGCGCGCGCTCCTGGCGCGCATCGTCGGCCAGGCGGGCGTCGGTGACGTCCCAGTTGATGCCGATGCGCCGCAGCGGCCGGCCCAGCTCGTCGCGCACCGCGGTCGAGCGCGAGGCCAGCCAGCGCACGCTGCCATCGGGCCAGATCACGCGGAACTCGTGGTGCGAGGGCCGGTCCTGCGCCAGCGCGTCCAGCAGCTCGGCCTGGTTGGCGTCGCGGTCGTCCGGGTGCAACCAGGCCTGCCATTCCTCGCGCCGCACCTGGCCGTGCCGCGGCGGCAGGCCACGCAGGCGGAACATCTGCGCATCCCACCAGCACTGCTGGCCGCTGGCGTCCACCTCCCAGGTGCCAATGCCCGCGCCGCGTGCGGCCAGCGCTGCGCGCTCGGTGGCTTCGCGCAGCCGCGCCTCGGCGGCGTGGCGCTCGGTGACGTCCAGCGCCACGCCGTACAGCCGGCGCTGGCCGTCGGGGCCGGTTTCGACGGCGCTGCGCGTGGCCAGGCGGCGCACGCTGCCATCGGGGCGCACCACGCGCAGGTCGAGGTCGATGCGGCCCTCGCGGCGCGCCAGCAGGGTCTTCATGCCCTCGCGCACGGCCTCGCGGTCCTCGGCGTGCACATGCTGCTGCAGGTAGTCGTCCAGGCGCGGCGGCATGGCGTCGGCCGGCAGGTCGTGCAGGGCGTGCATCTGGGCGTCCCACTGCAGCCGCTGGGTCAGCGGCGCGCCGGGGTTGGAGCTCCAGACGCCCACGCCGGCGGCCATGGTGGCCAGCTCGAGCCGGCGCGTCAGCGCCAGCGTGCGCTGCTGCTCGTCGAAGTGCTCGGTGAGGTCGAGGGCCACGCCGGCCAGGCCGCGCAGACGGCCGGCGGCGTCGCGCCAGGGCGCGCGCCGCAGCATCAGCCGGCGCCACTGGCCATCGCCGAGGTACAGGCGCAGCACGCAGTCCAGCGCCGGTCCGCCGCGCAGCGCAGGCCGGTCGACCAGGCCCGGTGGATGCAGCAGCGCGCGGTCGTCGGGGTGCACGCGTTGCAGGCACTGCGCCAGCGTCAGGCCCTGGGCGGGCGGCGGCAGGCCCAGCAGGGCCCAGCCACGCGCATTGGCCACCAGCCGGCCCTGGCCGCGGCGCACGCGCCAGGTGGCCACATCGGCCAGCGCCACCGCCAGGCGCAGCGCCACCGGGTCGTCGTCCAGGGGCATCGCCTCGGGCGCCGGGGCCGGCGTGGCGGGCGTGGTGGAAGCGGCAGCGGGCGGAGTGGGGTGGGGCTTGGGCATCAGGTCTGGCCACCGCAGGTGGCGGCTGAAGTCTAAGGCGCGGCCCGCCCGTCCACGCCCGCAGGCCTGCACGCGCGGCTGGCCGACAATCCAGCTCCCGCCGGGCGCCGTCCGGCCTGTCGATTCGCGCCATGACGCTTCCGCCGCCACTCACTGCCCTTCAAGATCTTGATGCCCAACTCGCCGGCAGCGGCTATGCCGTGCTGGACGCTGCCGATCTGGCGCGCTGCGTGGGCGTGGCCGCCGCCGATCTGGCCGCCTGGACGCCGCTGTGGCACGAACTGCCGCCCGACAACTTCCTGAAGGATGGCGGCCGCTACCGGCGCCGGCGCCACGGCTGCTTCGTGGTCAGCACCCAGGGCCAGGGCACGGTGCAGGCCGTGCCGCACCGCGCGCACTGGCAGCCGGTGGAATACAACGCGCTGCATGGCGGCATCGAGCGCTGGTTCGAGCCGCTGCCGCCGGCGATGGTGAGCCATGCGGCCTGGCCGCGCCTGCTGGTGGCGCTGGCGCACCATGCCGCGCGGCTGCGCGCCGATCTGGCGGCCCAGTGGTTCGTCGAGGCCCATCCGTTTCGCATCGACACCACCGACGGCATCGGCCGGCCCACGCCCGAGGGCGCACACCGCGACGGCGTCGACCTGGTGGTGGTGATCCTGGTGGCGCGCCACGGCATCAAGGGCGGTGAGACCCGGGTGTTCGATGCGCGAGGCCCGCAGGGCCTGCGCTTCACGCTCAGCGAGCCGTGGAGCGCGCTGCTGCTGGATGACACGCGAGTGATCCACGAGTCCACGCCGATCCAGCCGCTCGACGCGGCGGCGGGTGGCTGGCGCGACACGCTGGTGCTCACCTTCCGCCGCGGCGGCTTCCAGGGGCCGGGCCAGGCATGACGGCGGTCGGCCGCGCCTGGATCGGGATCGACTGGGGCACCACGCACCGGCGCGCCTGGTTCTTCGCCGACGGGCAGCTGCGTGCGCGTGCCGATGACGACCAGGGCCTGCTCGCCGCGGCGCCGCATTTCGCCGCCTCGCTGGCTGCGCTGCGCCAGCGCCTGGGGGCACCCGCGACGGCCACCGTGGTGATGGCCGGCATGGTGGGCAGTGCCAGCGGCTGGCAGGAGGTGCCCTACCTCGACGCCAGCCGGCCGCTGGCCGACTGGGCGCGGGCCCTGGTGCCGGTGGCCGGGGCGCCGGGCTGCTTCATCGTGCCGGGCTGCTGCTGGCGCGCGGCCGGCGCCGATGCCGCCGTCGATGTGATGCGTGGCGAGGAAACCCAGCTGCTCGGCGCCTGGCGGCAAGACCCGGCCGATGGCTGGGCGGTGCTGCCCGGCACCCACAGCAAGTGGGTGCAGTTGCAGGGCGGCGCGGTGCGGCGCCTGCACACCTACCTCAGCGGTGAACTGCATGCGCTGCTGTCGGGCGGCGGCACGCTGGCACCGCTGCTGCGTGCCGGCGCGGGTGCCGATGCGCTGGCGCGACCCGAGGCCTTTGCCCAGGGGGTGCAGGCCGCCAGCCAGGCGGCGCTGAGCCGCGCCCTGTTCGGACTGCGCGCGCGCGTCGTCACCGGCGGGCTGGAACCCGCCGCCGCCGGCGCCTACCTCAGCGGCCTGCTGCTGGGCGCCGAGTGGCACGAGGCCGCGGCCTGGGGCCTGCCGGCAGGGCAGCCGGTGCGCCTGATCGGCAACCCGGCGCTGTGCCGTCTGCACGCGCACTGTGCCGCGCTGCTGGGGCGGCCCACCGTCGCGCTCGACATCGACGCCGTGCAGATGGCCGCGTGGCAGGCGCTGGGCGCGGCGGTGACAGGCTGCGCCGAACGCCCTGACCGCCCTGGCCACGCCTGAGGCGGCGCCGCCCTCACCACGCCGTCCATCCATCCAGTACAACGCGCACCCACCCCGATGACCACCACCCAAGCCAGTTCCCCGGATCGCCCCGCCTGGCCGCCCGCGCCGCCGCTGGTGGCCATCCTGCGCGGCCTGCCGCCGGCCGACGCGGCAGCGGTGGGGCGGGCACTGTTCGATGCCGGCTTGCGCACGCTGGAGGTGCCGCTGAACCGGCCCGGCGCGCTGGACAGCCTGGCCATCCTGGCCGGCATGGCGCCGGCCGATGCGCTGGTGGGTGCCGGCACCGTGCTGAGTGCGACGCAGGTGGATGCGGTGGCCGCCGCCGGTGGCCGGCTGATCGTGATGCCGCATGCCGACGTGGCGCTGATCGCGCATGCCCAGGCGCATGCGGCCGGGCTGCGCGTGGTGCCGGGCGTGTTCACGGCCACCGAGGCCTTTGCCGCGCTGGCCGCCGGGGCCGATGCGCTGAAGCTGTTCCCGGCCGAGGTGCTGCAGCCGGCCGGATTGAAGGCCTTGCGTGCCGTGCTGCCACCGGCGCTGCCACTGTGGCCGGTGGGCGGCGTGACACCCGATAACCTGGCGGCCTGGCGCGCGGCAGGCGCCACCGGCGCCGGGCTGGGCTCGGCGCTGTACCCCGAGGGCGCGCCTGCGGCCGAGGTGGCGCGGCGCGCCGCGGCCTTCATGGCCGCCTGGCGCCCGGCCTAGGCGGCATAAAACACAAAGCCCACCGCAAGGGTGGGCTTCGGCCAGCGAGGATCTGCCAAGGCCGCGCGTCAGGCGCGCGGCCGTGCGATCACTTCAGCTTGATTTCCTTGAACAGCACGTGCTTGCGCGCCTTCGGGTCGAACTTCATGAATTCGAGCTTCTGGGGCGTGGTCTTCTTGTTCTTGTTCGTGGTGTAGAAGAAGCCGGTTCCAGCGGTGGATTCCAGCTTGATCTTCTCGCGTCCGCCTTTGGTGGCCATGGTGTGCTCCGGGTGTGCGTGGGGTTAGCGGACGTCGATCAGAGCGCGTTCTTGGCGCGCAGATCGGCCACGACGGCGTCGATGCCGACCTTGTCGATCAGGCGCAGTGCCGCGTTGGTGATGCGCAGGCGCACCCAGCGGTTCTCGCTCTCGACCCAGAAGCGGCGGTACTGCAGGTTGGGCAGCCAGCGACGCTTGGTCTTGTTGTTGGCGTGGGAAACATTGTTACCCACCATCGGGCCCTTGCCCGTGACTTGACAGACGCGTGCCATGACGCTTCTCCAGACTCTGAATGACTGTTGCAGGCACGGCAGCCAGAGCAGGGGATGCGGGAGCTTTCATCCTGCAACGCCTGGTGGCTGCCCTTCGAATTGCGTTCTGGGCCGATCCGCTTGGAACCCGCGTTGAACGTGGGTGTTGCCATGAAAAATCAAAAGCAACGCGCCGGCCGAATTCGGCAAAGACAATGATTATAGCCAGAAATCGCCAGCGGGGCCAGCGGGCGCGGTTAGCGCGGCGCGGGACGAGCGCCGGGCCGCCCCGAGCTGGTCCGCACCCGCCCGGCGGCCGGGTGCCGAAAACTCAAGTCTGCTGTTCGAGGAAGCGTTGCGCATCCAGCGCGGCCATGCAGCCCGTGCCGGCCGAGGTGATGGCCTGGCGGTAGACATGGTCCTGCACGTCGCCCGCGGCGAACACGCCGGGCACGCTGGTCATGGTGGCGAAGCCGGCCAGGCCCGAGCGGGTGACGATGTAGCCATCCTTCATCTCCAGCTGGCCCTGGAAGATCTCGGTGTTGGGCTGGTGGCCGATGGCGATGAAGCAGCC
>CAYPDO010000353.1:0-5382 GCA_964409495.1 uncultured Bordetella sp. | reverse complement strand
GACAACTGAATCAAAAAGGCATAACCCGGCCCCCCCGAAGCGCCTGCGGCGCCTCCCCCCAGGGGGCGCCGCCAGTGGCCCGGCGAAGCCGGTTCCACGGCGGCCGCTGGGGTGGGTTTCCGCCCGCCGCCGCCCTTCCAACACACGACCCCCCGCGAGACAACCATGCTGCAACCCCAGTTCACCGTCACCGCTGCCGCCGAGAAGTTCATGCGCCGCATGGTGCGCTTCTCGGAAACCCCGGCCGGCGGCTTTCGCCTGACGGTGACGCCGGGCGGCTGCTCGGGCTATGCGAGCGAGTTCACGGTCGAGGCCGCGCCGCAGGACGGTGATGCCGACGTGTCGGTGAACGGCCTGCGCGTGTTCCTGCCGGCTGAAAGCCGCCTGCTGCTCGAAGGCGTGACCATCGACTTTGCCGATACGCCCACCAAGAGCGGCCTGACCTTCGTGAACCCGAACCAGGCCGCCTGCGGCTGCAGCAGCTCGGGCGATGCCCCGGCCGTTGCTGCGCCGGCCCAGGCCAGCGTGTCGCTGGATTCGATCCGGCGCGTCGCCAAGGTCTGATCCCCAGCCCCCCGCCACGCCACGGAGCCCGCCGCATGGACGCCGCCGCCGACCTCGACTTCGACACCGCCGTGCTCGGCGGCGGCCTGCCGCCGCAGGCGCAAGCCGCGCTGTCGGCCGCCGGCCAGCACCGCAGCAGCGACCCGATGCGCGCCATGGCCCTGCTGATGAAGGCGCAAGACCTGGCACCCGAGCACCCGGCGGTGCTGATCGCCTTCTACCGCCACCACTTCTACGGCCACCGCCTGGCCGCCGCGCGTGATGTGGCGCGCCGTGCGCTGCTGGTGGGCGCGCGCGCGCTGGGCCTGCCCGCGCTGTGGCGCGAGGTGCCGCGCCTGCCGCTGCACCAGCAGCTGGGCCTGGCGCCCGATGCGCTGCGCACCGATGCGCCCAGCCGCTTCTACCTGTTCACGCTGAAGGGCTATGCCTACCTCAGCCTGCGCCTGAACGATCTGGCCGAGGCCGGCGATGCGCTGGCCCAGCTGCGCGCAATCGACCCCGACGACTGGGTGGGCGCCGCACTGCTGGAAACCGTGCGCCTGCGCGCGCTGGCCGCCGCCGCCGGGGAAGACATCGATGACCAGCCCGCACCCGCCGCGGTGTTCGGCGCCGCCGCCTGGGCGCGCACCGCACCCGCCGCCGCGGCGGCCACCGGCGCCTGACGACGGCACATGGTCATGAGCAGTCTGCTGGCACCCACCCTCGCAGCACCGGTGGCCGCGCCGGCAGACGGCGCCACGGCCGGCGACATCCCGATCCAGGCCTGGGACGGCACGCCGCTCGATTGCGGCGCCTGCCCGCACGATGCACTGCACCAGGCCGGCGGCTGCGAGCCCGGCCGCAGCTGCATGCAGGACGCCTACGCGCGCCGCATCGACCGCTTCTTCCGCACCCACCCGGCGCTGGCCGACGAGCACCTGGCGCACCCGTACTTCGAGGTGCGCGCCATCGCCGCGCGCCATGCCGACATCTTCCGCCTGCCGGCGATGCTGGACGACCCCGACGAGACCGTGCGTCTGCAGCTGGCGCTGCGCGTGCCGCAGCGGCTGCTGGCCCGGCTGCGCAACGATCCGCACCGCGAGGTGCGCATCCGCGTGGCCCAGCGCCTGCCCGATGCCGAGCTGCCCACGATGATGCGCGATGCCGACTACGACGTGCGCCGCATCGTCGCCCGCCGCCTGCCCGAGGCGCTGCTGCCGATCATGCTGCACGACCTGGACACCCAGGTGCGTGTGGAGGTGGCCCGCCGCGTGCCCATGCCCGCGCTGTGGCGCATGGTGGAAGACGCCGATGCCGAGGTGCGCCGCGTGGTCGCCGAGCGCCTGCCCGCCCCGCTGCTGCAGCCGCTGGCCGACGACCCCGACTTCCTGGTGCGCTGGCACGTGGCCGGCCGCGCCGTGGGCCCCCTGCTCGATCACCTGCGCCACGACGACGACGCCGAGGTGCGCGCCCAGGCCGAGGCGCGCCTGGCCGTGCTGAATGCAGCCCCCAGGCCGGCCGGTGGCCGTCCGCCCCCCGAGGGGAGCGAGGAACTCGGGAGCGGCCCGTCGTTCCTCGCGGCCGCCGCTGAACCTTCATCTTCTTCTTCATCCACCCCTTCTGACGACGAGGCAGACCATGGCTGACATTGCCCGTGACGACGACGCCGTCGAGATCGCCAGCCCGCCACGCTTCACGATGGGCGAGCGTGTGCTCAGCCGCAGCGTGATCCGCAACGACGGCACCTACAACGGCAAGGACATCGGCGAGGTGCTGGTGCACAAGGGCGAGATCGGCTTCGTGCGCTCGATCGGCACCTTCCTGCAGCAGTTCTACATCTACGCGGTCGAGTTCGTGGATTCGGGCCACCGCGTGGGCATGCGCGCCAAGGAGCTGTGCACGCTGGACAACCTGCCGCCCGAGGTGGTGGAGCAGCTGACCCAGCGCTTCGGTGACGACGCCCAGCTGCTGCACGCCCGCGCCGACGCGTCCTGAGTCCGCCTGCCGGCCCGCCGCCCCACCCCCGAAAGCCGCACCATGATGATCGAACCGCGCACCGCCAAGTACCCCTGGGGCATGGAAGTGATCGCCGCCGTCGACCTTTACAACGACGGCAGCCTGCCCGAGCTGCCCGAAGACCAGCTGGTGATCGTGGCCGGCGGCCCGGGCGAGATCGTGCAGATCGGCCACCACACCGAGGCCAATGTGCCGCTGTACATGGTCGATTTCGGCATCGTGGTGCTGGGCTGCACCGAAGAAGAGATCCTGCCCGCCGGCAGCGCCGCGGCCAAGGCCCTGCTGGCGGGCCGGGCGCCGGCGGCCACCACCGGGGTCGGCACATGACTGCCGCGGCGGCCCCCCATCCGGACGACGGTGCTGCCGCGCCACGGCCCGACATGGCCCCAGCCATGGCCGCGCTGTTCGACCTGGACTGGCAGCGCATCGTGCGCGCGCTGCCCGGCCGCGAGCGCTACAAGTACGTGCAGCCGCGCGTCGAGCGCGAAGGCACGGGCTGGAAGATCGTCAGCCCCAACTGCTCGCGCAACATCGACCCCGACGGGGGCGAGATCGACATCGCCTGGTTCGAGCCCGAGGCCGGCCAGCCGGGCCGCTGGCGCCTGCATGCGCGCGACCACGCGGCCGCGCGCTGGGTGCTCAGCCGCAGCGATGTCACGCTGCCCCAGGCCATCACGCTGGTGTGCACCGACACCCAGCGCACCTACTGGCGCTAGCCGCTGAACGACGCGGCCATGCCTGCCCCCCCGCTCATCCCCCAGGACCCGAGCCCCGCCATGATCTACCTCGACCACAACGCCACCACCGAGCCGGCACCCGAGGCCATCGTCGAGATGGTGGATGCGCTGGAGCGTGCCTGGGCCAACCCCTCGTCCATGCATGCGCCCGGCCAGGCCGCGCGCAGCCTGCTGGCCGATGCGCGGGCCCGCGTGGCGCGCTTTCTGGGCTGCGCCGGCGCCGAGCTGGTGTTCACCAGCGGCGCCACCGAATCCAACACCATGGCCATCCTGGGCGCGCTGGCCGCCCGCCGGGCCGAGGGCCGCACGCGCCTGGTGCTGTCGTCGGTGGAACACCCCGGCCTGCTGGCCCTGGCCGCCCGGCTGGAGGCCGAGGGCGTGCCGGTCAGCCGCATCCCGGTCGACCGCCAGGGCCGCGTGGACTTGGCCGCCCTGCCGGCGCTGCTGGGCCCCGATGTGGCGGTGATCAGCGTGATGGGCGCCAACAACGAGACCGGCGTGCGCATGCCGCTGACCGAGCTGCTGGCGCTGGCGCGCGGCTGCGGCGCCTGGCTGCATGTGGATGCCACGCAGCTGGTGGCCAAGGCGCCGCTGAACTTCGCTGCCAGCGGTGTGGACCTGATGAGCGTCTCGGCGCACAAGCTGCACGGCCCCAAGGGCGTGGGCGCGCTGCTGGTGCGCAAGGGCGTGACCCTGCCCTCGCTGCTGAGCGGCCGCCAGGAGCGCCAGCGCCGCGGCGGCACCGAGAACACGCCGGGCATCGCCGGCTTTGCCGCGGCCTGTGACCGCGCCGCGATGACACTGGCCGACGACATCGCCCGCATGGCCGCGCTGCGTGACCGGCTGCAGGCCGAGCTGCTGCGCACGCTGCCGGCGGTGCATGTCTACGGCGCCCAGGCCGAGCGCCTGCCCAACACGCTGTGCGTGCGCTTCGGCCCGCTGCACAGCGATCCCGTGCTGGGCAAGCTGGAGCGCGCCGGGGTCATGGTGTCGTCTGGCGCCGCCTGCACGGCCGCTGGCACCGCGCCTTCGCATGTGCTGCTGGCCATGGGCGAGACGGCCGAGCAGGCGCAGTCGGGCATCCGCTTCTCGCTGGGCCGCGACACCACGGCCGCCGACATCGAGGCCACCGTGGCCGCCGTCTACCGCGCTGTGGGCCCGATGCTGGCCGATGCCGGCCTGCCCGTCGCCGAATTCACCCCCACCACGCAGCCGGCCCGCGCCGCTGTGCTGGCGGCCTGAGCCTGATCCCGACTCCCTGAAACCGCCAACGCCGAGGTTCCCCCATGAAAGTGATGATGCGCCGCAATGCCGCCGGAGTGCTCTCGGCCTATGTGCCGAAGAAGGACCTGGAGGAGCCGGTGGTCGAGCAGGAAAAGCCCGGCCTGTGGGGCGGCAACGTCACGCTGGCCAACGGCTGGGTGCTGGCCATGCCCGAGATGGCCGAAGGCACCACGCTGCCGATCACCGTGGAGGCCAAGCGCCTCTCGGGCGACTGAAGCAGGCGCCCCGAGCATGGACACCGCCACCCCCACCGCCGTGACCTGGGACGCCCCCACGCTGGCCGAGGCCATCGGCCTGGCCGATGCCGGTGCCACCGTGCGCGAGGCCGCCGCCGCGCTGCGCCAGCGCTTTGCCCCGCTGCGCGTGGTGGTGGTCGATGCCTTCGACATGCGCGGCGAGCAGCCGGCCATCGCCGGCACGCGCCGCGCGCTGTATTTCGGCAGCAGCGACGGCCACTGCTGGCAGGTGACGCAGGACCCGTCCCAGGTGTCCGGCCTGTTCATCGTCGACCGCTGACATGAGCCCCCCCCGAAGCGCCTTCGGCGCCTCCCCCCAGGGGGCACCGCCAGCGGCCCGGCGAAGCCGGCTCCGCGGCGGTCGCTGGCTTGCGCCTGATTCGTGCGGAGTGGGTGCCGCTTCCAAGCACCGAAAGTTTCACGGAGGCCTGCGATGAGCGCACTGCCCGCCACCGACCTGCCCGCCGAGGCGGAAGGTGAAGAGGAATACGAAGAGATCGGCCTGCCCGAAGACGGCCTGCTGCTGAGCGACCCCGACATCAGCGAGGTCGAGCTCACGCTGGTCA
>CAYPDO010000352.1:0-5395 GCA_964409495.1 uncultured Bordetella sp. | reverse complement strand
ACGCTTCTTCTCGACCATCACGCCGGCGCACTCGTAGTCGAGCTTGCGCAGATCCGGGGCGAAGCCTCCCGAGATGGCCTCCAGGCCGTGGCAGCGGGCGCAGTTCTGGTTGTAGGCCGAGGCGCCCACCTTGATCGCCTTGTCGTTCTTGCGATACGGGTTCTCGGCCCGCCACTGCTCGCCCAGCGGCGGCAGATCCTTGGTGTCGACGGCCTGTGGCGTCACGTCGCCATGGGCCCAGGCGGCCGCGGCAGCCAGGGCCAGCACAGTGGCCACGCCGGCGCGCCGGATGCGGGAGGTGGAATTGAAAGGCTTGTTCGACATGATGCTGTCTCCGTCCATTGATGAAACACGACCGGCGGGCTCGACTGCAATCACCATGCCACACGTCGATCCGGGAACACTTCCCGACCCGCCGCGATTTCGGCATCAAACGGCCGGTTCTGCATCCGCAGTGTCCCGAGGCCGGTTTCCGGCAGCTCAGGCTACCATCGCGCCCTTCGGGAGCGCCGTTGTCCTGAATTGAAGCAACCCGGGTGCGGCCCGGGTCTTGCGATGTGTGCCCCCGCGGCGCCGGCCTCGGGCGTCAGCGCCAGGAGACAACCGCCGACCGTGCGGGCAGGAGACAAGCACATGCGTGGGCCGTTTCATCCGGCGTTCGGAAACCAGGGCGTGCGTCGCGGCAGCGAAGCACCCACCCGGCCGATCGCCTCCAGCCTCAACCTGAGCCACGACCACATCGACAAGATCGAGCAGTCGCACGAGCGCTGCGTGGCGCTGGGCGTGTCGCGCATCGACGCGCCTGATCTGTCGCCGCTGGGCCGCCCCGACATGGTGGTGGTGCGCGACCGCAACCGCCGCCTGCACGAGCACGCGGCGCCGGTGATGGAGATGCTGTACGAGCAGATCGTCAACACCGAGAACATGGTCGTGCTGACCGACGCCACCGGCACCATCATCCACTCGATCGGCGACGACGATTTCCTCAGCCGTGCCAGCAAGGTGGCGCTGCAGCCAGGCGTGAACTGGAGCGAAAGCACCAAGGGCACCAATGCCATCGGCACCGCGCTGGTCGAGGAAACGCCCACCCTCGTGCACGCCGACGAGCATTACCTGCACGCCAACCACTTTCTCACCTGCTCGGCCGCGCCCATCCTCGATCCGCGCGGCAACATCCTGGGCGTGCTGGATGTGTCGGGCGATCAGCGCAGCTACCACCAGCACACCATGGCGCTGGTGAAGATGTCGGCGCGCATGATCGAGAACCACTGGCTCACCGACGACTACCGCAACGTGATGCGGGTGCACTTCCACAGCCGCGTCGAGTTCATCGGCACGCTGATGGAGGGCATCCTGGCGATCAGCGCCGACGGCAAGATCGTCGGCGCCAACCGCGGCGCGCTGGAACAGCTGGGCCTGAGCGGCGCGGCGCTGCGCATGCACAGCCTGACCACGCTGTTCGGCACCACGGTGGGCGCGCTGGTGGACCGCTTCCGCAGCCCGCTGGCCACGCCGATGCCGGTGCACCTGAACGGCGGCCGGCAGTTCCACATCCACGCCCGCTTCAACTGGCCGGTGTGGACCAGCCTGGCCGAGGCCGTGTCGGGCAATGCCGCGGCCGCGCGCGAGGCGGTGTCCGAGCCGCCCGCTGCCACCGAGCCCGGCGCCGCGCTGGTGACGCCCGGCGCCGGCATCGGCAGCAGCGCCGCGCCGCGCGGTGACTCCAGCCTCGACCAGCTGCGCACCGGCGATGCCCAGGTGGCCAGCGTGATCGACAAGATCCGCCGCGTGCTCGACCGCGACATCCCGATCCTGGTGCTGGGCGAGACCGGCACCGGCAAGGAGCTGCTGGCGCGCGCCATCCACATGGATTCGGCCCGCGCCAAGCAGCCCTTCGTGGCGGTGAACTGCGCCTCGATCCCCGAGACCTTGATCGAGGCCGAGCTGTTCGGCTACGAGGACGGCGCCTTCACCGGCGCGCGGCGCAAGGGCCAGGTGGGCAAGATCGTGCAGGCCAACGGCGGCACGCTGTTCCTCGACGAGATCGGCGACATGCCGGTCGGGCTGCAAGCGCACCTGCTGCGCGTGCTGCAGGAGCGCCAGGTCACGCCGCTGGGCAGCGCCAAGAGCGTGGCGGTGGATGTGTCGATCATCTGCGCCACGCACCGCAACCTGCGCGAGATGATCGAGGCCAAGCAGTTCCGCGAAGACCTGTTCTACCGCCTCAACGGCCTGGCCGTGCGCCTGCCGCCACTGCGCGAGCGCAGCGACCTGATGGCCCTGGTGCGCCGCATCCTCGACCGCCAGCTCGGCGAGGGACGCAGCGACGAGCGCGGTGCACGCCGCCTCGAGCTGACGCCCGAGGTGGTGCGCCTGTTCGAGCGCTACCCCTGGCCGGGCAATGTGCGCCAGCTGTTCAACGTGCTGCGCACGGCCGCGGTGATGGCCGCCAACGAGACGGTGATCACGCGTGAGCACCTGTCGGATGACTTTCTCGAAGAATCGCGTGCGGCACTCGGCGCCGATGCCGTGCTGGCACGCGCTGACGCGCCCCTGCCCGCGGGCGTCGGCCCGCATGCCACGCCGCCGGCCATGGCCGCCGCGGGCAGCATGCACGGCGTGGCGGGCAGCCCGGGCAGCCCGGGCAGCCACGGGCCCTTCGGCCAGATGCCGGTGACCATGCACCCGGCGGCCACGCCCGCCGGCCACGGCGCGGCGCCCGGCATGCTGGCGCCGCCCGCGATGGCCACGCCCGCGCAGGCCGACTCCTCGGCCTCGATCCGCTCGCTGGAAGAGCAGGAGATCGAGGCCATCCAGCGCGCGGTGGATATGGCCGGCGGCAACATCTCCGAGGCCTCCAAGCGCCTGGGCATCAGCCGCAACACCATTTATCGCAAGCTGCGCTGGAAAAAGTAGCACCGATCTGCGCATGACGGGGCCCGTCAAGCGGACGCAGCGGACGGGCTTTGCCCGGCCGCTGGGGTCGCCCCCTGGAGGGGGATGCAGCGAAGCTGCTTCGGGAGTGGGCTATCTCGCCAGAACCTGCGGCTCCACCTGTCGCCAGGCGCGCTGCCAGTTCAGGGCATGCCAGGGGTGGGCCGCCCAGTCGGCCGCCAGGCCTGGCCAGGCTGGCGCGGGCCTGGTGTCGGACTCGCCGCGCTCGATGGCCGCACGGGCCTGGGCCAGCAGCTCCAGCCAGTAGGCCTGGTGGCGCAAAGCGGCATCGGCCGCCATCGGCGCGCCCTGCTCGCCCAGCAGGCGGGCAGCGTGGCCATCGTCGGCCACCAGCGCGGCCAGGCGGCCGCTGGATTCGGCCAGCAGCGCCAGATCGGCGTCGCGGCCATCGGGCGCGCCGCTGCCGCCCAGCAGGCCCGGCGCCACCCAGATTGGCTGGGCCTGGTGGCGCCACACCGTTACCACCCGGCCCTCACTGCGCGGCAGCCGCCACCAGCGCCAAGGGCCCAGCGCGCCCTGTGCACCATGCAGCAGGTGGGTGGGGCGCGGGATCGGTGCGCCCCCCAGATCGCCCGCCGCGGCGCCCAGGCGCGTGCGCAGCCGCGCCACGCATTGCGGGCACTGCGCGGCCATGGCCGCGGCCACCTCGGCATGCGCCCAGTGGCGCAGCGGCCCGGCCGCCGCCAGGCCCCTGGCCCCCAGCACCAGCTCGGGCCGCGCCCAGGGGCTGACCACGTCGGTCACCGGTCGGCCCAGCTGCCGCCGCACCTGGCAGGCCAGCGCGCGCCCGAAGGCCGGGCTGGGCCCGCTGCCCAGCAGCCACAGCCGCTGGCCATCGGCGGCCAGCACCAGGTTCGACACCTGGCCGCGGTTGGCCGGCGTGGCGTCGCCGGGCTGTGCCAGCACCCACCACAGGCCCGGCGCCCATGTCTCCACACGCAACACCGGCCCTGGGCAGGCCGCTGCCGGCCTAGGGTTCGCCCCAGTGGCCGACAGAGGGGCACCGAGGCCGATCGCCAGGCCCAGCAGCACGGGAATACCCTGTGCCAGACGGAACACCGCCTGCGCCGTCCTGACACACCACGGCACAGCTTCGCACGCCCGGGGCACCCCGCAGCACCCGGCCGGGCCGCGCTGCGACGCGGCATATGTCTTGCAGCGGCTGCGGCTCCAAAAGCCCGTCATCGCTGGGTGCCAATCAAGACCATGAGGGACAACTTCCAATGAATGCCATGCCGGACTGCCCTGGCCGCCGGCCCCGTTCGAACCCGGGGCGCTGCCTGCTGTGAACATCGTGATCCTGCGCGGTGGCGCCCGCCGGCGGCGGCCAAACGATACGCGAAACACCGACACCGGCACGCGCGACCGCGGCGTGATGGCCATCAGCGACGGCAGCGGCAGCGGCCACTGGGCGCTGGTGAACATGTCGCCAGCGGTGGCGCACCAGCTCGACAGCGACACCCGGCTCGACCACCATGCCGGCCTGCCCGATGGCGAGCTGCGCACCGTGGTGCTCACCGATGCCCAGGTCGATCATGTGGGTGGCCTGCTGAGCCTGCGCGACGGCGCACCGATCGAGCTGTACGCCACGCCGGCGGTGTTCGAGGAGCTCACCACCGCGCTGCCGGTGCTGCCGGTGCTGCAGCACTATTGCGGCGTGCACTGGCATGTGGTGCCGGTGGCGGGCGACCGGCAGCAGGCCAGCTTCCGTGTGGAGGGCCTGCCGAACCTGGAGTTCACCGCGGTGGCCACGCGCGCGCCCGCGCCGCCGCACATCGCACGTGGCGAACACGGCGTGGTGGGCGACAGCATCGCGCTGGCCATCCGCGACACGGCCAGCGGCCAGCGCGTGTTCTGCGCACCAGGCCTGGCCCAGCCCGGCAGCGACGCCTTTGCGTGGATGCAGGGCGCCGACTGCCTGCTGATGGACTGCCCCGGCCCCGACACGGCGCCCGACTGGCTGGCCGCGCTGCGCGCGCTGCCGGCGCGCCACAAGGTGCTGCTGGGGCCTGGCGACGACGGACTGGAGGCCCTGGCCGAGGACGGCATCGCGCTGGCCTATGACGGCATGGAGATCTCGCTCTGAGCCCAAGCGGCCGGCGGCGCTGACGCCGCCGCCAGGCGCCCGCCGCCTGCAGCCGGCGGGCAAGCTGCCCGGGCCAGCCCGGGCAATCCACAGGTAGGCTGCGGCGGCAGGCCCCGTTACAAACCGGGTTCACGCCGTTCCCGGCGCCGGCCGGGCCAGCCCGCACCGGCCGCGCCGCCGGCGCAAGATCAGCCGCATGAGCCCCGCATCCTCTTCACCCGCCCGCCTGAGCATCCAGGCGCTGACCAAGCGCTATGGCGACCGCACAGCGGTCGACGCGCTGACGCTGACCCTCGCGCCCGGCAGCTTCGTGGCCCTGCTGGGACCGAACGGCGCCGGCAAGTCCACGCTGTT
>CAYPDO010000351.1:0-5465 GCA_964409495.1 uncultured Bordetella sp. | reverse complement strand
CCTTGACGCTGGACGAGCCGCCCTGGATCACGGTGGTCACGTCGTCGAAGTAACCGGCGCCCACTTCCTGCTGGTGCGACACGAAGGTGTAGCCGGCCTCGCGGGCGCGGAACTCGGGCTCCTGCACCATCTCGGTGTAGTGCTTCATGCCTTCGCCGCGGGCATAGGCATGGGCGAACTGGAAGGTGTTGTACCAGTTGATGTGGATGCCGGCCAGGGTGATGAATTGGTACTTGTAGCCCAGCGCCGAGAGCTCGTCCTGGAACTTGGCGATGGTCTTGTCGTCCAGGTTCTTCTTCCAGTTGAAGCTGGGCGAGCAGTTGTAGCTCAGCAGCTTGCCCGGGCTCTTGGCGTGCACGGCCTGGGCGAACTCGCGGGCGAAGCCCAGGTCGGGCGTGCCGGTCTCGCACCACACCAGGTCGGCGTAGGGGGCGTAGGCCACGCCGCGGCTGATGGCCTGCTCGAGGCCGTTCTTCACGCGGTAGAAGCCTTCTTGCGTGCGCTCGCCGGTCAGGAAGGGCTTGTCGTTGGCGTCGTGGTCGCTGGTGATCAGGTTGGCGGCCTCGGCGTCGGTGCGGGCCAGCACGATGGTGGGCACGCCCATCACGTCGGCGGCGAAGCGCGCGGCGATCAGCTTCTCGCAGGCCTCTTGCGTGGGCACCAGCACCTTGCCACCCATGTGGCCGCACTTCTTCACCGCGGCCAGCTGGTCTTCGAAGTGAACGCCGGCGGCACCCGCGGCGATCATGTTCTTCATCAGCTCGAAGGCGTTCAGCACGCCGCCGAAGCCGGCTTCCGCATCGGCCACGATGGGCAGGAAGTAGTCGATGAACTCCTTGTGGTCGGGGCCAATGCCACGGCTCCACTGGATCTCGTCAGCGCGCTTGAAGGTGTTGTTGCTGCGGCGGACCATGGTGGGCACCGAGTCGTACGCGTACAGCGACTGGTCGGGGTACATGGTTTCGCTGGTGTTGCCGTCGGCGGCCACCTGCCAGCCGCTCAAGTACACGGCTTCCAGACCGGCCTTGGCCTGCTGCATGGCCTGACCGGCGGTGATGGCACCGAAGGCGTTCACGTAGCCCTTCTTGGCGCCGCCGTTGATCTTGTTCCACAGCACCTCGGCGCCACGCTGGGCGAAGGTGTACTCGGGCTGCAGGCTGCCGCGCAGACGCACCACGTCGGCGGCGCTGTAGCCACGCTTCACGCCCTTCCAGCGCGGGTTTTCGGCCCAGTCCTTTTCGAGGGCGGCGATCTGCTGTTCGCGGGTGAGCTTGCTCATGCTGAAACTCCTTGGGTTGAAACGGGAGGGGAAAAGGGAACCTGTGATGGGCTCTAGCGTAGCGCCATGCGGGCCACATCGGGAGACTTATGTCTTATATAAGAGTCAAGTATTGCTCGTTTCAAATCAATGACTTGGCAGCGTGATTTCATGATTCGGAATTGCGTTCTTCGTCATGGAAAAACTTGTTGCGCCGCAGCATGTCGTCGTTTCATATTAAGAAACGTACTTTTCCTGATGTGAAACGCCATGCGCCCGCCCGCCGCGGGCACACCGCAGCCGCCGTCACACTTGATCCGGCGCAAGTGCCATCGGCGCCGGGGGCGAAGAATGGGCCTCACCGAAGCTCAACAGGACGAGGTGAACACCATGGCTGCCCGACCCACCCGCGCCGCGCGCCCTGCCCGCACTGCCCCGCCGCCGCTGCCCCCGCTGGAGGCGCTGGATCGCACCCACCACGACATGATGGGCGTGCTGGTGGATCTGAAGCACCTGATCGACCACCTTGAACACCACGGCGTCGATGCCGTGGCGCGCAAGGGCGCCAAGGCGGTGTGCGCGTTTTTCACCGGCGCCGCTCGCCAGCACCACGCCGACGAGGAGGCGCTGATCTTCCCGCCGCTGCTGCGCAAGAACGACCCGGTGCTCACCCAGCATGTGCTGCGCCTGCAGCAGGATCACGGCTGGCTCGAGGAAGACTGGCTCGAACTGGCGCCGCAGCTGCAGGCCGTGGCCGAGGGCTACAGCTGGTACGAGCTGGACACGCTGCGCCACGGCGTGGGCGTGTTCACCGCGCTGTACCACGAGCACATCGCGCTGGAAGAATCGCTGATCTACCCCGAGGCCAAGCGCCAGATGGATGCCGAGGCCGCCAGCCGCGACCAGCGCATCGCCACATCCTGATCGCCGCGGCCGCCCGCCCGGTGCGGCGGGCACCGGCCGGCTACAGCGGCAGCGCAGTGGTTCGTTTCACGGTGCGCAGCACCAGCATCGAGTTCGAGCGCTCCACGCCCGGCAGGCGCATCAGCACCTGGGTGTGGAAGCGCTCCAGATCCTCGGCATCGCGGTAGCTGAAGCGGATCAGGTAGTCGTTGCTGCCGGCCACGTAGAAGCAGTCCAGCACCTCGGGATGGTCGCGCACGGCCTGCTCGAAGGCGCCCAGCACCTTGTCGTTCATGGTCTGCAGGTTGATGATCGAGAAGCAGGTGCCGTGCTGGCCCAACGCCTTGGCATTCAGCAGCGCCACATAGCGGTCGATCACCCCGGCCTCCTCCAGCGCCTTCACGCGCCGCAGGCAGGCCGAGGGCGACAGGTGCACGCGTTCGGCCAGCTCCACGTTCGACAGCCGGCCGTCGGTCTGCAATTCACGCAGGATCTCGCGATCGATCGCATCGAGTTGCGGCTTCTGGCTGTCTGTTCGCATTTTCTGCCGTTGAATCTTCAATGGGCGCTAGTTTATGGCGTGGCGGCTGCGGTGCAGCCCGGATTGCGCACACACATTGCGCGCCAGGCTGACTAGACTCCGCAGGCATCGCGCACGCCGGCTGGCGTGCATCTGCCACCCACCCCGAGCCGCCGCGCAGGAGCCCCGCCATGTCAACGCCCAACCTCGACGCCTACTGGATGCCGTTCACCGCCAACCGCCAGTTCAAGAAGGCGCCGCGGCTGTTCGTCAAGAGCGAGGGCATGTACTTCACCACCGACCAGGGCCGCCAGGTGCTCGATGGCATTGCGGGCCTGTGGTGCGTGAACGCCGGCCATGCGCGGCCGAAGATCGTGCAGGCCATTCAGCAGCAGGCCGCCGAGCTGGACTACGCACCGCCCTTCCAGATGGCCCACCCCAAGGCCTTCGAGCTGGCGCACCGCGTGGCCGAGCTGCTGCCCGCGGGCCTGAACAAGGTGTTCTTCACCAACTCGGGCTCCGAGAGCGTGGACACCGCACTGAAGATGGCGCTGGCCTACCACCGCGTGCGCGGCGAAGGCCAGCGCACCCGGCTGATCGGCCGCGAGCGCGGCTACCACGGCGTCAACTTCGGCGGCATCTCGGTGGGCGGCATGGTGGCCAACCGCAAGATGTTCGGCGCCATGCTGGCGGGTGTTGACCACATCCGCCACACGCATGACCCGGCGCGCAACGCCTTCACCGTGGGCCAGCCGGCGCATGGCGCCGAGTTTGCCGACGACCTGCTGAGCCTGTGCGCACTGCATGACCCCAGCACCATCGCCGCGGTGATCGTCGAGCCGGTGGCCGGCTCCACCGGCGTGCTGATCCCGCCGGCCGGCTACCTGCAGAAGCTGCGCCAGATCTGCGACCAGCACGGCATCCTGCTGATCTTCGACGAGGTGATCACCGGTTTCGGCCGCACCGGCAACCCCTTCGGCGCGCAGACCTTCGGCGTCACGCCCGACCTGATGGTGATGGCCAAGGGCATCACCAACGGCTGCGTGCCGATGGGCGCGGTGGCGGCCAAGGGCAGCATCCACGACGCGTTCATGACCGGGCCCGAGCACCTGATCGAGTTCTTCCACGGCTACACCTACTCGAGCCATCCGCTGGCCTGCGCCGCCGGCCTGGCCACGCTGGACACCTATGCCGAGGAAGGCCTGCTCACCCGCGCGCAGCAGATCGGTGGCTACTTCGCCGAGGGCGTGCACTCGCTCAAGGGCGAGCCCCATGTCATCGACATCCGCAACATCGGCCTGGTGGGCGGCATCGAGCTGGCGCCCATTGCCGGCAGCCCCGGCAAGCGCGCCTTCGACATCTTCCTCGACTGCTACGAGCAGGGTGTGCTGATCCGCACCACCGGCGACACCATCGCACTGAGCCCGCCGCTGATCATCGAGCGCGAGCACATCGACCGCATCGTCGACACCGTGCGCGGCGCCATCCGCCGCCACGCCTGAGACCGCGCCGGCCTGACGCCTGATCTGAGCGACACTCCCGCCTGAACCGAGGGCCCTGCCTAGCGCACACCGTATGCCGTTCCTCAGCGCCGATCCGGAGCTCCGCCGCGATTCCTATTACGCCGCTACAGCCGTGCGCGGTGCGGGCTTTGCGGCGCTTGACGGCGACGTGCGCTGCGACGTGGCCATCGTCGGCGGAGGTCTGGCGGGCCTGTCGGCGGCCATCGAGCTGGCCGACCGCGGCTTCTCGGTGCGTGTGCTCGAGGCCGAGCAGGTGGGTTTCGGCGCCAGCGGGCGCAATGGCGGCCAGGCCATCCATGGCCTGAGCTGCGATGTCGAGACCATCGAGGGCCAGCTGGGCCTGGCCGAATCGCGCCGCGTGTTCGACATGACGGTCGAGGCACTCGACCTGATCCGCGCACGCTGCACTCGCTTTTCCATCCAGGCCGACTGGCAGGACGGCTGGCTGGGCGTGGCCACCAGCGCGCGCAAGGCGCGCCCGCTGATGGCCAGCGCCGAACACCTGGCGCGGCACTATGGCTACCCGCTCGAACGCATCGCGCAGGCCGACCTGGGCCACTGGATCGAAAGCCCGCGCTACCACGCCGGCGTGTTCGACGCGCGCTCGGGCCACCTGCATCCGCTGAAGTACACCCTGGGCCTGGCCAAGGCTGCCGCCGGCCTGGGCGTGTCCCTGCATGAACACACGCCGGTGACCGGGCTCACACCCGCCGAGCGACCGGTGCTGCACACCGCGCGCGGCCGCGTCACGGCCGGCCAGGTGCTGCTGGCCGGCAATGTCTACCTGCAGGGCGTGGCGCCGCGGGTGGAGGCGCGCATCATGCCTGCCGGCACCTACATCGTGGCCGCCGGCCCGGTGCCGCGGGCGCTGGCGCTGCGCCTGATCCCTAGCGGCGCGGCGGTGTGCGACAACGACCTGGTGGTCGACTACTTCCGCTTCGCGCCCGAGTACGCGGCCGATGGCGCCCCCATGGCACGCATGCTGTTCGGCGGCCGTGTCAGCTACAGCACCGTGACGCCGGCCTCGCTGGGCGAATCGATGCGCCAGCGCATGCTGGCCGCGCTGCCGGCACTGGCTGATGCACCGGTCACGCATGCCTGGGGCGGCTTTGTCGACCTGACGATGAACCGCGCCCCTGACTTCGGCCGCCTGCCCGAGGCACCGCAGGTGTACTACCTGCAGGGCTTCTCGGGCCATGGCCTGGCCCTCACCGGCATGGCCCTGCCCGCGCCCGGACCGCACGAGCACTGGGGTCACGGC
>CAYPDO010000350.1:0-5466 GCA_964409495.1 uncultured Bordetella sp. | reverse complement strand
CGCCCGCCACCGCGGCGGCGCTGGCCGAGGTGGCCAACTGGGTGGCCTGGCGCGCGGTCTCGGCGTTGTTCTTCACCGTGGCGTTCATCTCCTCCATCGACGCGGCGGTCTGCTGCAGGTTGGACGCCTGTTCCTCGGTGCGCTGGCTCAGGTCGGCATTGCCGGTGGCGATCTGCGCCGAGCCGGTGGCGATCGAGTCGGAGGTGGTGCGCACCTGGCCCACCACGCGGGCCAGGCTGGCCTGCATCTCGCCCAGGCTGGCCAGCACGCTGCCGGCGGGGGCGTGGCTGGCGCCCTTCACCTCGCCCAGGTCGCCGCGTGCCACACGCAGCGTGGCCGCGCCCAGTTCCGATGGCTCGGCGCCCAGTGCGCGGGTCAGGCTGCGCGTGATCACCAGCCCGAGGCCCAGCGCCAGGCCGATGGACAGCACATTGCCCAGCAGCATCAGGTTGCGGTGGTTGGCGTAGGTGGATTCGGCCTCGGCCACCTCGGCATCGGCCTCGCTGTGCACATTGGCGATGTAGGCGTAGGTGGCCTTGATCAGCGCCGCCAGCAGCGGGCGGCACTCGGTGTTCATCTTCTGGATCGCCGCCTCGCGCTTCTGCTCGGCCGCCAGGCCCACGATCGTCACGGCCAGCGGGCCGTAGCGCGATTCCACGCGCTCGATCTCGGCCAGCAGCTGACGCTCGCGGTCGGAGGCGCCCTTGGCCTTGGCCACCGCCTCGCGAAGTTTGGCGACGGTCGCGCCCACCTTCTCGTGCGCCTGGACCACCGCCGCCTTTTCGGCGGCCAGGTCGGCCTCGCTGCTGGTGATGACCAGGTTGCGTGCGCCGATGGCGCGCTCGTTGCTGGCATCGAGGATGTCGTTGGCCATGGCGATGCGGCTGGCTGTTTCGCCGACAAAGCCGGCGAACTGGTCATGCGCCTGGGACAGTGCGCGCAGCGCCAGCGCCGATACGACGATGACGATCAACGCCAGACAGCCGAACGCCAGGCTCAGGCGGGACTTGACGGACAGGTTTTCGAGACTGCTCATGGGTTTTCCTTGCGGCACGGCGCCGGTGGCGCGGCCGCTGGGTTGCGCCGGACCTGCGGCGCCTTCGGGACGTCCTGCGCGGGCTGGCGGCGGTCGGGTGACGGCCTGGCTTGCGCAGGTGCTCCACTATCGTCAAGAACTCCTGACGCCAAAGAACAGAAATGACGCCCTGTCGCCATGCAATCCGCGGCCAGCGGCGGCATCGCGGCACTGGTGCGCCGCGTGCCGCGGCGGCGGGCCGTGCCGGTCAGGGCTGGCTGTCCGTCCAGCCCGACAGGCCGTCCACCAGGTGCGCCCACACCCGCTGCAGCCGGCGGCTGGCCCGCAGCTCGCGGTGCGCGGTCAGCCACAGCGGCAGCACCGGCAAGGCCAGTTCCGGCAGCACCGGCACCAGCTCGGGCTCGCGCCGGGTCAGCGCGCGCAGCACCAGGCCCACGCCCACGCCGGCGCGCACGGCCTGCAGGCAGGCCACCTGGTCGTCGCAGCGCAGGCCGAAGAAGCGGCGGTCCACCGCATGGCCGGCCGCGTGGAAGCCATCGAGCAGGGCCAGGTTCTGGTCGAAGCCCACCCAGCGCAGGCGGCCGCCGCGGGTCAGGTCGTCGGGCGTCGGCGGGCCGCCGGCCTGCGCGATCAGGCGGCGGTGGGCATAAAAGCCCAGCGGCCAGTCGGCGATGTGGCGGGTGATCAGCGTGCCCTGCGTGGGCCGCAGCATGCGCACGGCGATGTCGGCCTCGCGCTCCAGCAGGTTGCTGACCTGGTCACTCGGCACCAGCTCGATCTGGATCTCCGGATGGGCATCGGCCAGCCGCGCCAGGATGGACGGCAGCACCTGGGTGCTGACCACCTGGCTGGCGGTGATGCGCACCGTGCCGGCCAGCTGCCCGGCCGGGGCCTCGGCGGCCAGCGCCAGCGCCTGGGCGGCGGCCAGCATGCGCTGCGCCGGCTCGGCCAGCGCCAGCGCGGCGGCCGTGGGTTTCAGCTGCCGCGCGGTGCGCTCGAACAAGGGCTGGCCCAGCTGCGCCTCCAGGGCCGCGATCTGCCGGCTCAGCGTGGGCTGGCTGGTGCCCAGGCGCTGCGCGGCCTGGGTCAGCGAGCCGTGGCTGAGCACGGCGCCGAGTGCGCGCAGCAGGTTCCAGTCGAGCGTGGTGGGGTCGAAGGCGCCGGGCACCCAGCCATTCAATCATGAATGACTGGGTTGCAAGCATTCGTCTTCACATGCTCAGCGCCAGGCCGCACGATGGCGGCATCGCCTTCGGGCAGGCATCAGGCGCTGAACCATGCGGCATGCACAGACGGACAAGGACAAGGACACGGCCACGGTGATGGTGCTGGGTGCCAACGGGCGCCTGGGGCGCGCGGCAGTGGCGGCGTTTGCCGAAGCCGGCTGGGCGGTGCGCGCGGTGCTGCGCCCGCGCGGCCAGCGCCCGCCGCCAGCGCAGTGGCCGGCCGGCGTGACCGTGGTGAGCGCCGACGCGCTGGACCTGGCGGCGCTGCGTCCGGCGGCCGAGGGCGTGGCGGTGATCGTCAACGCGCTGAACCCCGACTACACCCGATGGGACCGGCTGCTGCCGCCGCTGACCGAGGCCGCCATCGCGCTGGCCGAAGGCTGCGGCGCCACGCTGATGCTGCCGGGCAATGTCTACAACTTCGGCCACCAGCTGCCGACGGTGCTGACCGAAGACACGCCCTTCGTCGGCAACCACGCCAAGGCGCAGCAGCGCATCGCGCTGGAGGCCGCGCTGGCCGCGGCCGCCGCCCGGCCGGGTGCTGCCGCGGTGCGCAGCATCGTCATCCGTGCCGGCGACTTCCTGGGCGATGAGGGCACCTGGATCGATCTGGCGATGGCCCGCGGCCTGGGGCGCGGCCGCTTCACCCACCTGGGCCCGCCGGATGTGCCGCATGCCTGGGCCTGGCTGCCCGATCTGGCCCAGGCCTTCGTGCGCGTGGCCGAGCGCCGCGCCGCGCTGCCGCCGCATGCCGTGCTGCACTTTGCCGGCCACACGCTCACCGGCGCGCAGCTGCAGCGGGGCTTCGAGGCCGCGCTGGGCCGGCCGCTGAAGCCGGCGCGGTTCCCGTGGTGGCTGATGCGCCTGGCGGCCCCGCTGGCCGCGATGCCGCGCACGCTGCTGCAGATGCGCTACCTGTGGCAGCGCCCGCATCGCCTGGACGGCACGCGCCTGGCCGCGCTGATCGGCCCTGAGCCGCACACGCCGCTGGCGGCCGTGGCGCAGCAGTGCCTGGCGCGTCTGCCGGCGGGCCAGCGCCCGGCGGGCGGCGCGGGCGCGGCCGCGTTCCGGTGATCCGACTGCCTCCTAGAACTTCATCTCGGCGCGCAGGTTGAACTGCGTGGTGCTGCGGGTGGCGTTCTGCACCGTCTGCACGCGGCCGTCGCTGCCCACGGTGGTGACGCCGGTGTCGAAGTGGCGCGCATCGGCGTTGTTGACCGACAGCCGGGTGCTGAAGTCGGGGCTGAAGCGCCACAGGCCGTAGACGTCGAGCTGCGCGCGCCGGCCCTGGCTGGCGCTCTGGTTGTCGATCTGCTGGATGGTGAAGCCCGGCGTGAGGTTCCAGTTGCCGCCCACGGTGAGCGGCGTGCCGCGGATCGGCCAGTCGAGCCCGAGGTTCAGCGTGGCCGCGGGCTGGCCCTCCAGCCGGTTGTTGGGGCCCTTCACGCCGCTCACGCGTGACCACATCAGCGTGGTGTTGGCGCGCAGGCTGATCGGCAGCTCGGTGTCCCACAGGTCGGCGGCGCGCATCTTGGCCTCCAGCTCCAGCCCGGCCGAATCGGCCTGGCCGATGTTGCGCGGGCGGGACACATAGCGCTGGGCGCTGGCGTAGTCCACCGTCTCCAGCGCGATCACGTTGCGGATCAGGTCGTCGATGCGGCGGTAGAAGACGTTGGCGCTGAGCACGCCGCCGGCCTCGAGGTAGCGCTCGTAGCCCACCTCCAGGCCCCAGGCCAGCTCGGGCTTGAGCGCGGGGTTGCCGGCGCGGTCGGGCGAGGTGGATTCGTTGGTCTTGGCCAGGTCGGGCTCCTGGCCCGAGATGCCGATGCGCCCGACGATCTGGTTGGTGTTGGGCGAGCGGTAGCTGCGTGTCAGGCTGGCGCGGATCTGGTCCTTGCTGTCGGGCACGCGGTAGACCATGTGCGCCAGCGGCGTGAACACGCCCGAGCGGTTGCGCACGCTGCGCAGCGCGCCGTTGGCGCCGCTGGTGCCATCGCTGCCGGTGAGGATGCCCTCCCAGCGCGCGCCCACGTAGAACGAGAGCGCTTTGGTCCACTCCCACTCGTCCTGCGCATACAGCGCCAGGCGGCGGATGCGTGCATCCACGTCCTGCACCAGGCTGTTCTCGAGGCTGCCGGAGGTCTCGGTGCTGCCGCTGTCGGTGCGCTGGTTGCTCTGCAGCTCCCAGCCGGCACTCATCGAATGGCTGTCGCCCAGCAGCTGCGAGAACTTGCCGTTCAGGTCGATGGCCAGGTCGCGGCTGTGGTTGCTGCTGGTGCGGGTGCGGCCGCCGGCGGCCAGGCCGCCGGTCTCGAAGCGCGTGCTGTCGCTGTCGGACTGGTTGAGCATGGTGGCAAAGCGCAGCTGCAGCTTGCCGCCGGTGCCGGTGGGGGTGTTCCAGGTGCCGGCCAGGCGCGCCATGGTGCTCTCGTTGCGGCCGTCGCTGCTGGCCTGCAGGTACGACAGCGTGGCCAGGTCGCCCAGCGGCTGGCTGACGCTGGCGCGGCCGCTGTTCCTGCCGCGCGAGACGTTCAGCGACGGCTGCAGCTCCAGCGTCTCGCCGGGGCCCAGGCGCCACTGCAGCCGGCCGTTGAGGAACACCGACTCGCGCGTGCCGTGGCCCTCGCTGCGCACCGTGCGGTCGAGGTCGGGCGTGCCGTCGGGGGCGCTGCCGGTGGTGCGCGACACGCTGTCGTTGCTGCGCCCGCCGCCGAACAGCGACGCCGCGGCCGACCAGGTGAGCGTCTCGCGCTGGCCGTTGCGCGTCCAGTTGCCGCCGTACTGCGGGCGGCTGCCGTCCACGCCGCCGCCCAGGCGCAGCTCGTTCTCGCGGCGCTTGTAGCCGTTGCGCATCACGACGTTGATGGTGCCGGCGATGGCGCGCGTGCCGTACTCGGCCACCGGCGCACGCATGATCTCGATGCGCTCGATCTGCTCGGGCGGCAGGTCGTCGAGCGAGAAGCCCGGCGGCATGCGCTGGCCATCCACCAGCAGCTGGGTGTAGCCGCCGCCCATGCCACGCATGCGCGGGCCGCCGCCGCGGCCGGCCGGGCCGCCCATGGTGACGCCGGGCAGGCGCTTGAGCACCTCGGACACGCTGCCATCGCCCATGCGGTCGAGCTCTTCGCGGCCGATCACCAGGCGGCTGGCGGTGGACTGGCGGCGCTCGTCCATCGTCGGGTCGGCAGCCTGGCGGCCGGTGAT
>CAYPDO010000349.1:0-5479 GCA_964409495.1 uncultured Bordetella sp. | reverse complement strand
CCTGTGAATGAGGTACAGCCTACGGGGTCAGTAGCTCATTGGATGAGCCTGGCTGAGCTTGGTGACGAATCAGGACCGGGTATGGGGGCAGCCGTTGGCGCCCCGATAGAACGAACAGTCAGGCTCTCTTTGCGTCTGCATGCAAGAAATTGAAGTAGCCGGTTCCCATGCAGAACGTGCAAATGGTCCGGCTCGATGATTGCTGACCAAAACAAACAGGACAACGATTCTTGTCGCGAGCAAGCACGCCACCGACACCGTGGCAGGACCAACAGCCTTCTCCCGAACAGCGCATACAGACACGCACCTTCCAGCCTGCAGACAACTGCGCTGGGAAATCAACCTCCGTGTCCTTAGATTCGTGAGTTTGGTTGGCTCTGCGTGTGGGCTGCCCCAGCGCGCCGTGGTCGGGAGAGATTACTGAATTGTCTGACAAGCGATGTACAGTGACCTTTCTTGAGGCTAGGAGTGCGAGGTCCTCTGGGGAAGAGGTGGAAAGATCAATGTAGCCGACCGTGCGAAGCAGTCCGGGAAGTTCGGTCGAATCAAATCGTACAGGCAATATGTATTCACAATTCTCGCTAATCGCCCTGTCTTGTGCGGCAGCCAACTCGTGTGTGCACCACGTCCTGCGAACATAATTTTGGGAGACAAAGATGATGCAGAAGCGAGCCCTATTCCTGTAGACATCGTACAAGTGTGTATAGAGATTCTTCCCCCAAAGTTCCGGCTGCTCATATTTGTCGTAGAAGACACTCAGTTCGTTCCGCTGTAGCGCTTTGGCCACCGCTTCGACAAAGGCACGGTCTTCCCCGGCAAAGGAGAGAGCGACGTCGTACCTGTAGGTGAGATGCTTGACTGAGCGGTTCATGGCAAGCGGGAAGGTGTGAAGAGAGATCCAAACGTTTTAGCTCACCGGACCGTTGTAGCATTCGGCTAAAAGCCAGAAACGGAGCGGCGGGGCTGTAGCCGCAACAGGCCACGTTGAGCGAACGGTCAAGCGCCAGTGTGTCCAAGGTTCGGGTTAGCCGTTGATGCAAGCGTACGGAACTTTCGTCTTCACGGATGATAGCGTTATCCACTTTTACCAAACGGGCCTCGGGCACTGCTCCCCAGAAGAGGCCTGATACTCGCTTCCGCCAAGTCGAAACTACAGGTGTCTGGCAGACGGGGCACTACGAATCGCTGCTGAAAGAAGCACGATTCCGAACGTTAGCAACGCAAAGGTCGCCGGCTCAGGTACGGCAACGGTCGGGGCGTCAATCTCCTTCCCCGTTGGCAGGGTCCCTTCCGTTGACATGGAAACTGATTCAGGAATTAGCGGAATAATCGTTGAAGATATTGGATCCCATCCTCCGTTTGCATTGATCGAACCAATTGTAAAAGTCAATGCGCCATACAGTGCATAGTCTGAGCTGGGGCTGATATCATACTGAATCGGCAATCGGTAATCCTGCTCCTTTGATTGGGCCAGGAAATCAGTGGCCTTGGTTCCGAGACTCAGTCTGATGCTCGGGAGTACAACAAAGTGATCATTTTGGACTGCACCATATACCCATGTATCCAATCCGCCATCACCGTGAGCACCAGAAAGCGTCAGCCCAGCACCTCTACCCATGTCCCAGAGCCTACTTGTACCGGCCATACTTACCGAGGTCATAGCTCCACCCTTGGGGCTTCCATGCTCGCCATTCCGAAAATCTAGAGCCGAATACTGATAGTTTGGGCCGACTAATCGAGTATAGGCCAACGAATCGTCAAACCAAAGGTCTGCCGTGAACTGCTTGTCATTTAGGATTGACCCGACATCACCAAAAAGTCCAAAAGAGTCGGTGACATAAGTGAACTTCGTCACATTGTAAGAGACTTGCTCAATTTGGACTGGAATGACTCTTCCTGTCCAGCGAACGAAGACCTCCGCCGAATTTGCAAGCGTTCCTTGGCAGAAAAGCGCGAGTAGTATCAAAAGACCACGAGCATTAATTATGATTGCATTGCTTGACATCGATGCTATCCTCTGTTTGTGCACCGCTTAACCAGTGTGCAACTAATTACAATGAAGCTCCTCAGCTTGGATTCTGCGAGGTTGAGGAGGGTGGGTGAAAGTTATCTGAAATCGAGGCTTGTCACGCGTTGTATGTCAGATTTATATTGTGCTTTGACTTGACATACAGGGGGCGAGCGTTCGACGGATTTTTGGATCTTTGACAGAAGCAAGTTGGTTGGAATATATTGGTCTTCAGGCGGTCGGATAGAGACCATGTTTAGTCTGACGCCTGTTGTGGTTTAGGCAGCCAAGGTGCAGAAGTCTGAATACTTGTAGCCGCCGTTGAACGCTCCCAGCGTTCTGCGACGATCGCAATGTTCGGCAGAAACCAGCGCGAGTCGGTTTGTTGTTGGAAAGGCGGCGTTGGAGATGGCAGCGAACCGCAAAGCGCGCTGCTCTTTGGTCTTCGCGGTCTTACGGGCACTGCCGGGGGGCATGTGCCGCGCAGACACTGCCAGCCACGCGCCGGCCAACCCACGGCGCGACCACGCATCCCCGCCGCTGCGGTCGCGGCAACCCTGTCCGGTATCCGGATCATCCAACCTCTCCCACTTGCCTCGACGATACCCAGCGCCATTGCGTCTTTCAAGGCCCTTGCATTGCGCTGATGCCGCCTTCAACCTGGAACATGCCTGCGCGCAAGAGCAACTGCGGCGCCAGCGCCAGCCGCTCGTTTAGCTGCTGGAGCCCAAGAACAAGACGGCCGACCCCCAAGACCGCCAGGCCGTGGCCCGCCTGATGCAGCAGGTGCCCCCGAGATCGGCATTTCCTACCAGCCCGAGCTGGGCGAGGTGGGGTGAGGTAGGGCGAGGCGGCCGGTGCTTACTGGATGCGCCGGCAGCTCACGGCGGCCGTGCTCGACCCCTCATCCGTCTTCGCGCTCCACCGGCCGTTCTGCTTGACGATTGCGACGGTGGAGTAGGGCACGGATGAGCCGTAGCAGTCTTCCCACTTGTCCCAGGACTTCGTTTCGAGCCGGTACTGGCGATTCGACGTGCAGAAGAGGTCGGCGGTGCCAATCCACTCGATGCCATTCAAGCGATCTGCTTCGGTGGGGCGGCGTGAGGGGCCCACGATGGCGACTGGATTCTTCACCTCGGTGATGTGTTCGATCTTGCCGTAATAGAGTCTTGCGGTGACGAACTGCTCGCCGCATTTGCTCACTGACTTGGCGACGGCCTGCTGCCCCTGTGCCAGGGCCTCGATGTCGATGGGTAGCCTGGCCGGGCCGAACTGTGGTTTGAACTCGATCTGCTTGACCACGGCGAACTGGGCCGAGATGGTTTTCAGTGCTTCTGGCAGGTCGGCATTGGCGTTGCCTGGGCTGCGGTCGGCACCGGCATCCTCGGCCATGGGTACGGGGCCATCGTTCGAGGGCGCTGGTGCGGGCGGTCTGGGTGCCGGCCTGGGGCGCGAACTGCACACCCGGATGTAGCTGGCCTTGGCGGCGCCAGTGAGCCGCTTGCTGTCGGCCTGCTGGGCGCACTCGTCGGGCGAAGGAATCTCGCCCTGGGCTCGTGCCGGCCCGACAACACAAGTGGCGGCCGCCAGGGGCAGCACGCACTTGGTGATGATTTCAAGCTTGCTTTTCATCAAGTCCTCCAGGTGAATCGTTGTGTGGGCGGTGCAAGGCCTCCCGAGCGGTGCGCTAGCACAAAGCGTGCAGAGTGCCCGCGAGTCCACCCGCCAGGTGACGCCCCTCCAGGCCGAACACCTGCCGGTGCTTGCAGGCCTGGCGCGCATCGACCCCATCGACCCAATTGGCCTGCGCCGTAACCTCGTGATCTCGGGCATCAACTTGCTCGCGCTGAAGAATTCCAAGCTGATAGTCGGTGCCGCGCTGCTTGAAATCGTTGGACCTTGCCAACCTTGTTCGCGCATGGAAGAGACGATCGGACCGGTCAAAGCGAAAGCAGCCGTTCAGCAGGTCGGCGCAAGCCCTGACCAGGCTTGAATGTATTACCATGTAACACGCTGGTAATACTCAAGGAGAGCACGCATGGCGACGTCGCTGACCAGCAAGGGGCAGGTCACGATTCCCAAGCGCATCCGCGATGCAATGCAGTTGGTGCCAGGCACAGCTGTGGAGTTCTCGGTGAACGCGGCCGGCGAAGTGGTTCTCCACCCAGCACTGCCCGCCGGACGCGCGCGCAACCCGACCCGCGACCGTTTCGATGCGGTCCGTGGTCGGGCTGACGTGCCCTGGCGGACCGATGCATTGATGAAGTTGCTGCGGGCCGACGATTGATGTTGCTCGTGGATACCAACGTCCTGGTGGACGTGTTGCAGAACGATCCGCAATGGGCCGACTGGTCGATCGCGCAGTTGCGCGCCCAGTCCAAGCTGCATGCCTTGGCCATCAACCCGGTCATCTACGCGGAGCTGTCGCTGTCGTTCTCGACGCTTGAGGCCCTCGACGACGTGGTGCTGACCATGGCGCTGGAACTTCGCGAGATGCCTCGGCCGGCCCTCTTCCTGGCAGCCAGGGCCTACGCGCTGTACCGCCGCCGTGGCGGTGGCAATGGACAGGTGCTGCCTGACTTCTTCATCGGCGCACACGCCGCTGTCGAGCGGTTGGCCATTGCTGACACGGGACGCCAGCCGTTTCAAGACCTACTTCCCGATGCTCGATGTCATTGCCCCTTGATGCGGCACCTGGGGCGGCGCATCGGTCGTCGACACGGGTGTCAGCGATGAAGTCGCAATTCGAGTGACTCCAACGGGTCGATCAGAGCCCGCCGCGCCGGCAGGGACCGGTCGTTCGCAGCGCGACACGGTGGTTGGCAATGCGGTTGGCCGCTGTGCCACGGTTCGCCGACGTTCAAGGTGCCGCCAGCCACCGAGGTGGAGGTCGGCTTGATGCCGGTCAGTGTAGGTACGCCCGATGGGCACGACCGGCTCCTTACGCTACAGCGCAGCCGACCGCAGTTTGGTCGCAGGGGTTCGCGCGAGTGCAGCCCAACAGTTCCAACGGCTCTCCTTGGCCCGACGCCGAAGCCAGTTGCCGGCCAGTCAGTGGGTGGGCGCGCTCATATGCTGCTGGCGATGTCGACGGCCGCAGCGTTGATCCTTTGCCCGAGCACTCCCGGCTCTGCACTGCGATCGCCGGCTCACGGCAACCCTCCGTCTCATCAGCTGCTACTCCGGCGCAATCAGGCCAGAGCCTGCCGCTGCGGTTGAGCGGCCAGCCACTCTTGCGGCGCCGCACCAAATCGCTGCCTGAACGCCCGGCTCAACGACGAGCCCGACGAGAACCCCAGCTCCACGGCCACCAGCTTTTGCCGCTGGCCTGCACGCAGCAGCGTCGAGGCCACCGTCAGTCGCCAGTCGGTCAGGTAGGCCGATGGCGTCGTCCGGGTCGCGGTCTTGAAGGCCTTGGCAAACGCACTGCGAGACATGCCAGCCACAGCTGCCATCTGCGACAGCGTCCAG
>CAYPDO010000348.1:0-5479 GCA_964409495.1 uncultured Bordetella sp. | reverse complement strand
GCGGCCGCCGGAGGCATTGGCCGGCGTGATCCAGGCCACCTTGCCGGCCACCGGGTAGCGCTGCGGGTCTTCGGGCAGCGACAGCAACAGGTAGATGTCTTCGCCCAGCTTGTAGTCGCGCGTGGTGGGCACGAACAGCCCGCCGTCGGCCAGCAGCGGGATGTAGGCGGCGTACAGCGCGCCCTTCTCGCGGAACACCAGCTGGATCACGGCCGGGCGCGGCGTCGTCGCCACGGTGGTGCTCAGCGGGCCGGGACGGGAGGTGGGCTCGTTCATCGGGCCGAGTGTAGCGAAGCGCGCCCTGCCCCGGCGCGCTGCGGCCCGCGCGGCGCCACCGGCCAGGCCGCCGCCGCCTGGCTGACCAGCGATTCGATCAGCAGGCCGGCATTCCATGCATGCTCGTCGTGGCGCGCGGCGCGCAACAGCTCGCGCTGCCAGGCCACCAGGGCTGGCAGATCGCCGCCGCCGGGCACGCTGGCCGGGGCAAAGTGGCGTGGCGTGCCGCCCACCGCCAGCGCCATGGCATCGTGCGCCAGCTTCAGCAGCAGCTCCACCACGCGCGGGATCGGCCGGCCCTGCAGCGGCGCCGGATCGCCCGCCGCCACGCGCCGCGGAAGCTCGGCCAGCAGCTCGGGCGTCAGGCCCTCGGCGGCCAGCGCCAGGGCCTCCAGCGGGCTGCCGCCGGCCAGCGCCAGCAGCGCGCCGGGCTCGGCCAGGCCCTGGGTGCGCAGCCAGGCCAGGGCCTGATCGGTGCCCGGCAGGGCCAGCGGCACACGCTGGCAGCGGCTGCGCACGGTGGCCAGCAGGCGCTCGGGATCGGCCGTGCCCAGCACGATGCGCAGCAGGCCAGGCGGCTCTTCCAGCGTCTTGAGCAGCGCGTTGGCGGTGGGGCCGTTCATCGCGTCGGCCGGATGGATCAGCAGCACCTTGGCGCGGCCGCGGCCGCTGGTGCGCTGGGCCCAGTCGATGGCCTCGCGCAGCTGGGCAATGCGGATCTCGCGGCTGGGCTTGGCCTCGCCCTTGGGCTTGTCATCCTCGTCGGCCCAGCCCAGCTGCAGGCGCAGCGCCTCGGGCAGCACCACCAGCAGGTCGGGGTGGCTGCGCGAGCGCACCAGGTGGCAGCTTTCGCAATGGCCGCAGGCGGCCCCGCCCTGCCCGGCCTGGGGCCGCTCGCACAGCCAGGCCTGGGCCAGCAACAGGCTGAATTCCAGCTGGCCCACGCCGGCCGGGCCGTGCGCCAGCAGCGCGTGGGCGTGGGTCAGCGCGCGGGCGCGTGCCAGGCCCGCGCCCAGCCAGGGCAGGGGCAGCTGGCCCTCGGGGCCGACGCCGATCACCGGGCCGGCATTCAGGCCCATGCCTGCCCCTCGAGCGCCTGGCGCACCTGCTGCCACACCGCGTCCATCGGCTGGTGGCCATCGATGCGCACGAAGCGCTGCGGCTGGGCCTGGGCACGCTGCGCATAGCCGGCGCGCACGCGGCCGAAGAAGTCGAGGTCTTCGCGCTCCAGCCGGTCGGCCGCACGGGCCGCCGCACGGCGCTGGGCGGCCACCTCGGCCGGCACGTCGAACCACAGGGTCAGATCGGGCGCGATGAAGCCTTCGCCGCGCTCGGGCGAGGTCTGCACCCATTGCTCCAGCTGGCCCAGCACCGCGTGGTCGAAGCCGCGGCCGGCGCCCTGGTAGGCGAAGGTGGCATCGGTGAAGCGGTCGCACAGCACGAACTCGCCGCGCCGCAGCGCCGGGGCGATCACCTGGGCCAGGTGGTCGCGCCGGCCGGCAAACACCAGCAGGGCCTCGGTCAGCGCATCCATGGTCTGCTCGAGAAACAGGCTGCGCAGCGCCTCGGCCAGCGGCGTGCCGCCGGGCTCACGCGTGAGCCGCACCGTGTGGCCGCGGCCGCGCAGCCAGTCGGCCAGCGCGGCGATGTGCGAGGACTTGCCGGCGCCATCGATGCCCTCGAAGCTGATGAAGCGACCGCGCGCGGCGGGCGTTGTTGGGGATGGCGGATTCACGGGCGGGCGCTCGGGCTGGCTGGCGTCAGGGACGCGCGCTGGGTTGCGGCGGCAGGCCGCGCTGGTACTGGTTGACGGCGCGATTGTGCGCGACGAGATCCTCGCTGAAGACGCTGGAGCCATCGCCCCGGGCCACGAAGTACAGCGCCCGCGTGGCCTCGGGCTGCACTGCGGCACGCAGCGAGGCGAGGCCGGGCATCGCGATCGGCGTGGGCGGCAGGCCGCGGCGGGTGTAGGTGTTCCAGGGCGTGTCGGCCTGCAGGTCGCGCTTGCGCAGGTTGCCGTCGAAGGCCTCGCCCAGGCCGTAGATCACGCTGGGGTCGGTCTGCAGCGGCATGCCGATCTTCAGGCGATTGACGAACACGCCGGCGATGCGGCCGCGGTCGGCCGCCTGGCCAGTCTCCTTCTCGACGATCGAGGCCAGCACCAGCGCCTGCTCGGGCGTGCTGATCGGCAGGCCCTCGGCGCGCAGTGCCCAGGCGGCCTCCAGCTGGCGCTGCATGGCCAGTGCGGCACGGCGCAGCACGGTGAGATCGCTGACGCCGCGGCTGTACAGGTAGGTGTCGGGGAAGAAGCGGCCCTCGGCGCTGCCCAGCCCGGCCAGCGCCGGCAGGTTCAGCGCGGCCAGCAGCTCGGCCTCGGTCATCTGCGCGGTGCTGGGCTTGAGGTGCGGTGCGCGGGCCAGCGCGGCGCGGAACTGGCGCAGCGTCCAGCCCTCGATCAGGCGCACCCGCTCGTAGCTCTCGTCGCCCTGCACCATGGTGGCCAGCAGGCTGCGTGGCGTGATGCCGGCCGCCACCTCGTAGCTGCCGGCGCGGATGCGCCGCGCCTGGCCGCTGGCGCGAAACCACTGGTACAGCGCCCAGTCGGGGGTCTGCACGCCGGCGCGCACCCAGGCGCCGGCCACCTCGCGCGGGCTCATGCCCGGCTCGATGGACAGCTCCACCGCGGGGCTGGCCAGCGCCAGCGGGCGGTCCAGCCACCACGCAACGGTGGCCGCGAGGCCGCCGATGGCCAGCAGGCAGACAACGAGAACCAGGCGCCAGACTTTCATGCCGCGCGAGCAGGATCGAACAAGGGAGAGCGGCCGACCAGCCGACTGCGGTATGGGGCACTGATGATAATCGGCTGCATCAGCCCGCCCGGGCCGGCCGCAGCGCCGGCACCGCAGGGCGCCGACCGAAGGTACCCGATGAGCTCCGCTGCCCCCTCCCTGCCCGCCGTGGCCCCCACAGCCGATGGCGCCGTGCGCCTAGCCGACTGGGGCCTGATCCGCGCCGAAGGCCCCGATGCGGCCACGTTCCTGCACAGCCAGCTGACCCAGGACGTCAAGAACCTGAAACCCGGCCAGGCGCGGCTGGCCGGTTTCTGCTCGGCCAAGGGCCGGCTGCTGGCCAGCTTCGTGCTGTGGTGCGAGAGCGCCGAAACCCTGTGGCTGGCCTGCAGCGCCGACCTGCTGGCGCCCACGCTCAAGCGCCTGAACATGTTCGTGCTGCGCGCCAAGTGCACGCTCAGCGATGCCAGCGCCGAACGGGCACTGTGGGGCGTGGCCGGCGCCACGGCCACCGCCCAACTGGGCGACGCCGCGCTATGGTCCACCGTGAACGGCGCCGACGGCACGCTGCTGCGCCTGCCCGATGTGGCCGGCCTGCCGCGCGCGCTGCTGTGCCGGCCGACCGACGCGCCCGTGCCAGCCCTGCCCGCGCTGGATGCCGGCACCTGGGCCTGGCTGGAGGTGAACAGCGGCGTGGCCCGCGTGGTGGCGGCCACGGCCGAACAGTTCGTGCCGCAGATGGTGAACCTGGAACTGGTGGGCGGCGTGAACTTCCAGAAGGGCTGCTACCCCGGCCAGGAGGTGGTGGCGCGCAGCCAGTACCGCGGCACGCTCAAGCGCCGCACCGTGCTGTTCGACAGCCCGGCGGCGCTGCGCGTGGGCCAGGAGGTGTTCCACGATGCCGATCCCGGCCAGCCCGCCGGCCTGGTGGCGCTGGCGGCCCCGCGGCCCGGCGGCGGCAGCAGCGCGCTGGTCGAGGTGAAGCTGGCCGCGCTGGACAGTGGCAGCCTGCATGCCGGCACGGCCGACGGCCCGCTGCTGGCGCGCGGCACCCTGCCCTACGCCCTGCCGCAGGAAGCCGCCTGACGCCGCCCGCCAGCCCGGCCATGGCCACGGCGCAGCCCGCAGCGCAGGGCGCTGCCCAGGCGCGGCTCTACGTTTACTACCGCGTGCCCGAGCCGGCGCTGGCCGCCCTGCTGCCGCGGGTGCGTGCGATGCAGGCCGGCCTGCTGGCGGGCCACGCCGGCCTGCAGGCCGGCCTGCTGCGCCGCCCGGAGCTGCGTGACGGCGAGGTGACGCTGATGGAAACCTATGCCGGCCTGCCGGAGGCCGGTTTCGAAGGCCTGCTGGCCGAGGCCGCCGCCGCGGCCGGCCTGCCGCAGCCGCGCCACACCGAGCGCTTCATTCCGCTGGGCTGAGGGCCGCGTTCAGCGCCTCACAGGGCGCGCACCATCTCGATGTGTGGGATGCCGGCTTCCTCGAACTCGGGCCCGCGCGGCGTGAAGCCGGCGCGCGCATAGAAGCCGGCGGCCGAAGTCTGCGCATGCAGGATCACCTCGCGGTCGCCACGGGCGCGGGCGGCCTGCATCAACGCGTCGAGCACCGCGCGGCCGATGCGCGTGCCCCGCATCGGCGGCAGCACCGCCATGCGGCCGATCTTGGCCACGCCGGGCACATGCTCCAGCAGGCGGCCGGTGGCCAGCGGCCGGCCCAGGCGGTTGCAGGCCAGGGCATGCACGGCCACGGCATCGGCGGCGTCCCATTCCATCTCGGCCGGTATCTTCTGCTCCTCGACGAACACCGTGCTGCGGATGCTGCTGGCATCGCGGCCGAGCGCGTCCCAGGCCCCCACGCGCACGTCCACCATCGGCTTGCCAGCCTCGAAGCCTTCGAGCAGATCGCGCAGCTGCTGCGGCACCGGGCGGCTGCGCATCGTGGCCGGATCGGCGAACACATAGACCAGCTCGCCGCTGACCAGCAGTTGCTCGCCGCGGAAGACTGCGCAGCCCAGCACCATCGAGCTGTTGCCGATGCGCTGGGTGCGCACGCCCACGTCGATCAGCTCGTCGTAGCGCGCCGAGCCCAGGTATTCCAGCGTGGACTTGCGCACATACAGGTCGCCGTCCAGGTACTGCATGGTCTCGTGATAGGGCAGGGCCATCGCGCGCCAGTAGCCGGCCACGGCGGTGTCGAAGTACATCAGGTAGTGGCCGTTGAAGACGATCTTCTGCATGTCCACCTCGGCCCAGCGCACGCGCAGGGCTTCGAGGAAACGGAAGTCGCTGCGTTTCATGGCGGCAGGGTTCCTTTCAGGGCGGTGGCGATGGCGTCCAGCGCCGCATGGGCCTGCGGAATGGCACGGCCCATCTTGATGAAGTCGTGCGTGAGGCCTCGGAAGAGTTCCAGTTCCACCG
>CAYPDO010000347.1:0-5483 GCA_964409495.1 uncultured Bordetella sp. | reverse complement strand
TCAGGGCGTGAGCACCAGCTTGCCGATGACCTGGCGGCCCGACATCATCGCGTAGGCCTTGTGCAGGTCGCTCATCGGCAGGGTTTGGTGCACCAGCGGCCTCACCTTGCCCTCGGCGTACCACTGGGCGAGCTGGCGCATGTCGCGCTGGAAGCCGGCCGGCTCGCGGCGCACGAAGTCGCCCCAGAACACCCCCACCAGGTCGGCGCCCTTGAGCAGGGCCAGGTTCCAGGGCAGGGCCGGGATGCCGCCGCCGGCAAAGCCGATCACCAGGTAGCGCCCGCGCCAGGCGATGCTGCGGAACACCGGCTCGGCCAGATCGCCGCCCACCGGGTCGTAGACCACGTCGGGGCCCTTGCCGCCGGTCAGGGCCTTGAGCGCCTCGCGCAGGTTGGCCGTGCTGTAGTTGATGGTCTCGTCGGCGCCGATCTGCGTGCACAGCGTGCATTTCTCGTCGCTGCTGGCGGCGGCGATCACGCGCGCGCCGGCGGCCTTGGCGATCTGCACCGCGGCCGTGCCCACGCCGCCGGCGGCGCCCAGCACCAGCACGGTCTCGCCGGCCTTCAGGCGGCCACGGTCGAGCAGGGCGTGGATGCTGGTGCCATAGGTCATCGCGAAGGCCGCGCCGTGCTCGAAGCTCATCACGTCGGGCAGCGCAAACAGCTTGTCGGCCGGCACGATGGCATGGCTGCCGAAGCCGCCGTTGCCGGCCAGCGCCGCCACGCGGTCGCCCGGCTTGAAGGCGGTGACGCCCTCGCCCACGGCCTCGACCACGCCGGCGAACTCGCTGCCCGGCACGAAGGGCAGCGGCGGCTTGAACTGGTACTTGTTCTCCACGATCAGCAGGTCGGGGAAGTTCAGGCTGGCGGCGTGCACGGCCAGCCGCACCTGGCCGGCCTGCGGTTCGGGCGTGGGCGCCTCGCGCCACTGCAGCGCATCCACGCCGATCGGGTTGTCGCAGAACCAGGCTTGCATCGTGTCTCCTCAGGGGCGGCGCGGGCGCGCCAGGCATCGTGATGCCGGGATGATAGGCAGCGGCCCGGCCGGGTCGCGTCGCCGGTGCGACGGGGTGGCAATGACCCGGCCGGGGCGGCCGCCGGCTCCTACAATCGGCGCCCTATGCGCATCCTGATCGCCAACGATGATGGTTACCTGGCCCCCGGCATCGCCGCCCTGGTGCAGGCCGTGCAGGGCCTGGGCGAGATCGACGTGTTCGCGCCCGAGCAGAACGCCAGCGGCACCAGCAATGCGCTGACGCTCGGCCGGCCGCTGTCGGTGTTCACCGCCGGGGGGGCGCAGCAGGGCTTTCGCGTGGTCAACGGCACGCCGTCCGACAGCGTGCACGTGGCGCTCACCGGTGTGCTGGGCCACCGCCCCGATCTGGTGCTTTCGGGCATCAACCAGGGCGCCAACATGGGCGACGACACGCTGTACTCGGGCACCGTGGCCGCGGCCATGGAAGGCTACCTGTTCGGCGTGCCGGCGATCGCGTTCTCGCAGGTCGAGAAGGGCTGGGGCCACCTCGACGCCGCGGCGCGCGTGGTGCGCGCGGTAGTCGAGCAGGTGCTGGCCCAGGGCCTGGTCGGCACGCCGGGGGCCAGCCCGTTCCTGCTGAACGTGAACATTCCCAACCGCGCCGATGCCGATGCACTGCCGCGGCGCATCACGCGCCTGGGCCGCCGCCATGCCAGCGAGCCGGTGATCCGCCAGACCAGCCCGCGCGGCGAGACGATCTGGTGGATCGGCCCGGCCGGCGATGCACGCGAGGCCGGCGAGGGCACCGATTTCCATGCCACGGCCAACGGCTGCGTGTCGGTCACGCCGCTGCAGGTGGACCTGACCGACCATGCCGGCCTGGCCACCTGGGGCGGCCGGCTGGCCAAAGCCGGATGAGCCAGCGCAGCGCAGCGACCTGGTCGGTGCCGGTCAGCGGGCCGCTTCGGAGCCGGCCCGACATCATCCCCTCGGGCGATCGGCCGATGCCGGTGCCTGCCGAGGGGCGCCGATGACCAAGCCGTCGCGCTTCCCGCTCGGGCTGGACAGCGTGGGCCACGGCCCGGCGCGCACCCGCGCCAAGGCCGAGACGCGCACCGTGCTGCGCCCGCAGCGCCCGCTGCACGAGGCCGCGCGCGATGCCACGCGCCAGGCCGCGCCGCAGGGCCTGGGGCTGGATTCGCAACCGATGCGCGAACGCATGATCGCGCTGCTGCGCCGCGAGGGCATCCGCTGCGAACCGGTGTTCGAAGCCATGCGCCGGGTGCCGCGCCACGCTTTCGTCGACACCGCGCTGGCCACCCAGGCCTACGAAGACACCAGCCTGCCGATCGGCCTGGGCCAGACGATCTCCAAGCCTTCGGTGGTGGCGCGCATGATCGAGCTGCTGTTCGAGGGCGCGCAGGCGCGTGCCGGCGGCAGCCTCGGGCGCACGCTGGAGGTGGGCACCGGCTGCGGCTACCAGACCGCACTGCTGGCGCACCTGTCGAGCCGCGTGGTGTCGATCGAGCGGCTCAGGCCGCTGTTCGACAAGGCCGGCGCCAACCTCTCGGCCTGGCGCCTCGACCACGTGCGCCTGGTGCATGGCGACGGCCGCCTGGGCCATGGGCCCAATGCGCCCTACGAAAGCATCATTGCCGCCGCTGGCGGCGACGATGTGCCCCAGCCCTGGCTGGACCAGCTGGCCGTGGGCGGGCGCCTGGTGGCGCCAATGCACCGCAGCGACGGCCGTGGCCAGGTGCTGCTGGTGATCGACCGCCATGCCCACGGTTGCGTGCGCACCGAGCGCGAGGCGGTGCACTTCGTCCCTCTAAAATCGGGCATCGCCTGAATCCGCCGCTCATGCGGCGCGTTGTCATGATCCCGTCCCGCCCCGTGTCGCCCCGCTCCCGCCTGCTGTCCTGGCCGACCATGGCCCTGGTGCTGGCGCTGGCTGCCTGCGCCTCGCCCAAGCACAAGGCGCCGGTCGAAGACCGCGGCAGTGCGGCGCGCCCGGCTGCGCCGCTGGCGAGCACAGGCACGGTGGGCAGCGGTGCCACAGGCACCGGCGCGGCTGCCGCGCCCGAGACCGCCGCCAAGCCGCCGCCGCCGGGCATCGAGAACGCCGGCAAGCCCGGCTACTACACCGTCAAGCCCGGCGACACGCTGACCCGGGTGGCGCTCGAGCATGGCCAGGGCTGGCGCGACATCGCGCGCTGGAACGGCGTGGAGAACCCCAACCTGATCGAGGTGGGGCAGGTGCTGCGCGTGGTGCCGCCCGGTGTCGACGCGGCTGCCGCCACCACGCGGCCGGTCAGCACCGGCCAGGTGGAGTCGCGCCCGCTCGACGCGCGGCCGCAGGCTGCCGGCTCGCCGCCGCCGGTGAGCGGTGCGTCGGCGCCCGTGGCGCCGGTGGCGGCGCGCGAGGGTGATGAAGACATCAGCTTCGCCTGGCCGGCTGGCGGCCCGGTGATCGGCGGTTTCGAGGACGGCAAGACCAAGGGCCTGGCCATCGGCGGCAAGGCCGGCGATGCCGTGCTGGCGGCTGCCGACGGCCGTGTGGCCTATGCCGGATCGGGCCTGCGCGGCTACGGCAATCTGGTGATCGTCAAGCACAACAACACCTACCTCACGGCCTACGCCCACAACCAGACCCTGCTGGTCAAGGAAGACCAGGTGGTGCGCCGCGGCCAGAAGATCGCCGAGATGGGCGCCAGCGATGCCGAGCGGGTGCAACTGCACTTCGAAATCCGGCGCCAGGGCAAGCCGGTCGATCCGGCCAAGCTGCTGCCGGCGCGCTGAGCGCTGCATGCGGCGAACCTGACACCCTGCCGGGCGCCGCACAATGCACGACCCCCCTGCCACCCCCGACGACGGCGTCGACGCCGATGTGGCCGGTCCAGGGCTCACGCCAGCCGCCAGCCTGACTGAGGCCGCGGCCGATGGCGGGCCCGGCAGCGCGCTGCAGCGCTACCTGCTCGAGATCCGCCGCGAGCCGCTGTTCAGCGCCGAGCAGGAGCAAGCCACTGCCCGTGCCGCGCGCAGCGGCGACTTCGCGGCGCGCCAGGCCATGATCCGGCACAACCTGCGCCTGGTGGTGAGCATTGCCAAGCATTACCTCGGCCGTGGCCTGCCCTTGTCTGACCTGATCGAGGAAGGCAACCTGGGCCTGATGCACGCCATCGCCAAGTTCGAGCCTGAACGCGGGTTCCGCTTTTCCACCTATGCCTCGTGGTGGATCCGCCAGGCGGTGGAACGCGCGCTGCTGCACCAGACCCGCCTGGTGCGCCTGCCGGTGCACGTGGTGCGAGAGCTGAACCAGGTGTTGCGCGCCCGCCGCGCGCTCGAGAGCGAGGCCGCCGATGGGGCCGACGCAGAGGCGGTGCGCGCCGAGGCCATCGCGCGCCGGTTGGGCTGGGCCACGGCGCATGTGACCGCATTGCTGGCGATGACCGAGCCGCCGGCCTCGCTCGACGCGCCACAGGCGGCAGACAGTGCCGAGTCGCTGCTCGACGGCGTGGCCGACGAGCGCGCGATCGATCCCGCCGGCCTGATGCTCAGCCATGAGGTGTCGGCCCTGCTGGCCCAGGGCCTGGCCGGGTTGAACGCGCGCGAGCGCGAGGTGCTCACCGGCCGCTACGGTCTGGACGACCGTGAACCCGAGACGCTGGAGGTGCTGGCCCAGCGGCTGGGCCTGACGCGCGAGCGCGTGCGCCAGATCCAGCAGGAGTCGCTGCTGAAGCTCAGGCGCCGCATGGCCGGGCAGGGCGTGGGGCGCGACGCGCTGTTCTGACACCGCGCCCGCACAGGGCGCGCGCGACCCGCGTGGTCTTGCCGGCCTTGTCTTGCGCCTTGTGGTTGCCACGCGCGCCGCGGCCCTCATCGATTCCCCCGAGATGCCGGCCCGGCTGTGCGGGCTAGCATCGTTGCGCCGCAGCCAGGTGTCGGGCTGCCCATTCCGAACCTCGTGTGGAGACCCATGCCATGAAGCGCGCATCCCTCGCCCTGCCGGCACTGTCGGTGCTGGCCGCCCTGTTGCCGGCCACGGTGGCCCAGGCCCAGTCCCAGGGCGTCAGCAAGACCGAGATCCTCGTCGGCACCATCCAGGACCTGTCGGGCCCGCTGGCCGGCTACGGCAAGCAGGCGCGCAACGGCATGCAGCTGCGCGTGGACGAGATCAACGAGCAGGGCGGCATCGCCGGGCGCAAGGTCAAGCTGCTGGTCGAGGACTCGGGCTACGACCCCAAGCGCGCGGTGCTGGCCACGCAGAAGCTGGTGAACCAGGACAAGATCTTCATCATGGCCGGCCACCTGGGCACGGCGCAGAACCTGGCCTCGATGCCGGTGCAGTTCGAGAAGAACGTCGTCAACTTCATGCCCATCACCGCCGCGCGGGAGATGTACGAGCCCTTCCACAAGCTGAAGTACTCGTTCGCCGCCACCTACTACGACCAGATGCGCCAGGCGGTGCCCAAGCTCGTCAAGGAGAAGGGCGCGAAGAAGGTCTGCTC
>CAYPDO010000346.1:0-5503 GCA_964409495.1 uncultured Bordetella sp. | reverse complement strand
CGGCATCCGAGATTTGTTCCAGTGACTGGAGTTCAGACGTGTGCTCTTCCGATGAAGACATGCTCAGCCTGGCGCTGTGGCTCAAGCGCAATGGCTTTCGCGCCGACCAGGTGCAGGCCTTCTACCCCAGCCCGATGGCCAGCGCCACGGCCATGTACCACTCGGGCTTGAACACGCTCAAGGGCATCCACCGCGATGCGCGGGCCGAGAAGGTGGCGGTGGTCAAGGGCGAACGACAGCGCCGCCTGCACAAGGCATTTCTGCGCTACCACGATCCCGCCAACTGGCCGCTGCTGCGCGAGGCGCTGAAGGACATGGGCCGTGCCGACCTGATCGGCAATGGCAAGCAGCAGCTGATCCCCGCCTGGCAGCCCAGCACCGAGGGTGGCTACCAGGCGCCGCGGCGGGCCAACTCGACGCCGGCGAAGCCCGGCCCGCAGCCCGCCGCCAAGGCCGCCCGGCCCGTGAAGGGCCGCATGCTGACCCAGCACACCGGCCTGCCGCCGCGCGAGGGCACGGCCGGCGGCAAGGCCCGGGCGCCCGCGGCGAAGCGCGGCAGGCGCTGAGAAGCGCGCGCCACAAGCGCGCCAGCCTCAGGGCTTGATGGCGACCTTGAGCACACCATCGCGCTGGTGCGAGAACAGGTCGTAGGCCGCCACGATGTCGGCCAGCTTGTAGTGGTGCGTGACCAGCACGCCCAGATCCAGCCGGCTGGCGGCCAGCACGTTCATCAACCGGCGCATGCGTTCCTTGCCGCCGGGACACAGCGCGGTGACGATGCGGTGGTCACCCAGCCCGGCGGCAAAGGCGTCCAGCGGAATCCTCAGATCACTGGAATACACGCCCAGGCTGCTCAGCGTGCCGCCGGGCTTGAGCACCCGCAGCGCGCTCTCGAAGGTGCTTTGCAGGCCCAGGGCCTCGATGGCTGAGTCGGCGCCGCGGCCGCCGGTGAGCTTCATCACCTCGGCCACCACGTCGCAGTGCTTGAAGTTGAGCGTGATGTCGGCGCCCAGCGTCTTCGCGATCTCCAGCCGATGGTCATTGCCGTCCACGCCGATGATGGTGGTGGCACCCAGCAGGCGCGCCCCGGCCGTGGCGCACAGACCGATCGGGCCCTGCGCAAACACCACCACGGTGTCACCCAGCCTGATGCCGGCGTTCTCGGCACCCTTGAAGCCGGTGGACATGATGTCGGGGCACATCAGCACCTGCTCGTCGCTCAGGCCATCGGGAATGGGCGCCAGGTTGGCCTGCGCATCGGGCACCAGCACGTACTCGGCCTGCGTGCCGTCGATCAGGTTGCCGAAGCGCCAGCCGGCCGTGGCCTTGTAGCCGTGGCAGCCGCAGCGGCCGCTGGCCACGAGATAGCTGCCGTCCTGGCTGGCGGCGCCGTCCTGCGCCGCATAGCTGTTGAAATTGGGGCAGATGGCGCCGGCAATCACACGCTGGCCCTCGGCATATCCCTGCACCGCGCTGCCGAGTTTCTCGATCACGCCCACCGGCTCATGGCCCACGGTCAGGCCCTTGGCCACCGGGTATTCGCCTTTCAGGATATGCACATCGGTGCCGCAGATGGTGGTGGTGGTGATGCGCATCAAGGCGTCATTGGGGCCCACGGCGGGTATGGGTTTGTCGGCAAGCTCGATGCATCCGGGTTCGACAAAGACGGCAGCGCTCATCATGGCGGGCATGGCAGTTCACTCCTGGGTGGATGTGGGACGAATCCGTCGCGCGTGCCGGCGTGGCGGCGGCGCAGCCGGGATCCGTCTGGAACCCGACCATGGGGCAATCCGGTGCCGGCCGCCATCCCCTGCGGGCATTGACGGTGCGAAATGGTTTGGCGCGACATCGCCGGCCCGAGTCTGTTGGCGCGGGGGGCAGCGGCATTGGAGTCGACATTGCCGGGCCGTATTGGCCGGTTCAATGCCGATCCATGCGCGGCGCATTGCGCGGCACATTGCGCCGCAATGGCCCCCTGAGATGGCGCCGGAGATGGCCCAATTCGACCGCCGATACAACTGCGCAACGCCTCAGGAGTACAGTGCATGCTGATTCAGGGAGTTGAGATCGCAAATGCCCGGCCGAATAGAAGCTGCATTGCGCATCTGGCACCAAGCCGGCCCGCGCCGGCATCACGGAAGCACATGGCACGCTCACTCGCACAGATTCAATCCCAGATCGACAAGCTGCAACGAGAAGCCGAGGCGCTGCGCGCCAAGGAAATCTCCGGTGTGGTGGCCCGCATCAAGGAAGCCATCAGCCATTACGGCCTGACGCCGCAGGAGTTGTTCGGTGAGGTGGCCGCCAAGAAGCCGCGCGGCAAGGCCGCCGCAAAGGCCGATGGCAAGTCGGCGAAGAAGCCGGCCGCCAAGAAGCCTGCCGCGCCGCCCAAGTTCCGCGACGAGGCCGGCAACACCTGGACCGGCCACGGCAAGCGCCCGAACTGGTTCAAGGCCGCGCTGGCGGCCGGCAAGACGGCCGCCGATCTCGAGATCAAGAACTGATCGGCTGACGCCAGGCGCTTCGCGGCCGCACCCGGCTCATCTGGTGGGCGGCCCTGCGCGCGCGGGGCCGGTTGCCGCCTCTAGCGCCGGCCCAGGCCCAGCCAGATGACGGTGGCCACCACCAGCAGGCCGCCGGCCACCTGCACCGGGGCGATGGCCTGGCCCAGCAGGGCCCAGGCCAGCAGCAGCGCAAACACCGGCTCCACATTCATGATTGCCGAGTTGCCCACCACGCCCAGGCGCGGCAGCACGGTGAACATGACCGTGAAGGCGGTGCCGTAAAGCGCGGTCAGTGCCACCAGGCCGGCCCAGCCCGCCGGCGCGTCGGGCAGGTGAAAACCACCCTGGACGGCCACACCCGCCAGCGCCAGCAGGCCCACCTGGCCCATGGTGCAGGCGGTGCGCACGCGGCCGTCCACCTCGGCCGCCTCATGCTGCGTGACCACCAGGGCCAGGCCGAACACGGCCGCGGCCGTCAGCGCAAAGGCCACGCCGGCACCGATGCGGCCCCAGTGTGCGGCCGCACCCAGGCCCGAGCTGGCCCCCAGCACGTCCAGCGCCAGGGCCAGGCCCAGCAGCATCACCGGCATGGCGCGCAGCATGCGCGGATCGGCCCGGTGGCGGTAGAGCAGGCGCGCCCACAGGGCCGTCCACAGCGGGTAGCTGTTGAAGGCCAGCAAGGCCAGGGCCACCGGCAGGCGCGCCACGGCCGAATACAGGCTCAGGCTTTGCACGCCGATCAGCAGGCCAATGGCCGGCAAGGCATAGCGGTGACGCGGCGTGAAGCGCAGCGGCACGCGCTGCACCAGCACCAGCAGGCCGACCACCAGCGCCGTGACGCCGCTGCGCACGCTGACCGCGGTGCTCACGTCCACGCCGTGGTTGAAGGCCAGGCGCGCGGCCACGTGGTTGGCGCCCATCATCAGCGCGATGAGCAGCAGCACGGCGAAGGCCGCGCCCGACAAGGGCCGGCCGGCGGCATGGGGGACAGTCATGCGGGCATTGTGGTGGCCACTGGCGCGCCCCGCCTTCTGCGCGCTTGCACCGGCCGTGGGCGCGGCTGCCGGCCCGGCCGGCGGTGCCGCGCAGGGCCCGTTCAGGCCATGCCGGTGCCGGCCTGCAAGGTGGCCGCCGGGCGCTGCGGCAGCGGCCAGGCCGCCGTGACATCGCCGTGGCCGCTGCGGCACGGCCTGGCGGGCAGGGCGGGCGCCGGCACCGCGGTGGATGCGGCAAAGGCCTCGGCCAGACGCAGCACGCGGGCCACGGCGGCATGCACCTGGCTGTCGACGCGCGGGCTGAAGCCGAAGCCATCGGCCGTCCAGGCCTCGATGGCATGCGGCACGCTCACCGCCTCGCCCAGCACCGTGGCGCCCACATGGCCGAACAGTGCCCGGGCATTCGGAATGACGGCCGGCGCGCCTTCGCCGCCGCCGCGCGAGGCGCTGCACAGCAGCACCGGGCGGTCGAGGAAGGCATTGCCGGCGGCCGGCTCGGCCTCGGGCAGGCGCGCCACCCAGTCCACCAGGTTCTTCAGATAGGGCGTCAGCTGGCCGTTGTAGGCCGGGCTGGCCACCACCAGGCCATGCGCCGCGGCAAAGCGCCGGTGCAGCGCGCGCACCTGGGCCATCACGCCGGGTTCGGCCTCGAGATCCTGGTCGAACAGCGGCAGCCCCACCTGGCGCGGCAGCAGCAGATCCACCTCGCAGTGGCCATGCAGGCGCTGGGCGATGTCGCGCAGCAGGCGCAGGTTGAACGAGCCGGCGCGCAGGCTGCCGGGTACCAGAAGCAGTCGGGTCATGGGGAGGGCGTGTACATCAGTGGCAGGCATCTTCGGCGCTGCCAGTGGCGGCCGAAGCGCCGAAAAGCGCGCCGCTTTGTGCATCACATCGTGTCGGCCACGCTCGGGTACGCCGATGAATGCTCGGCGGATAATTCGTTTTAGTCAAATCAGTTTGACAAGAGATAACGTCGGGCCGGATACTTCGGGCCCTGGCGCGCTGATCCCGGCGCGGCCCGTGTCCTGCCCCACCGCACCGGAGAACCCCGCCCGTGAGCACCAAAGCCTTCGCCAGCCAGGCCGATCTGGAAGAGAAGAAAGTCAGCTTCGTCCAGCTCTCGCCCAACGCCTATGCCTACACCGCCGAGGGTGACCCGAACACCGGCATCATCATTGGCGACGACTGCGTGATGGTGCTCGACACCCAGGCCACGCCGGTGATGGCGCAGGACGTGATCCGGCGCATCCGCGAGGTCACCGACAAGCCGATCCGCTACGTGCTGTTGACCCACTACCACGCGGTGCGCGTGCTGGGTGCCAGCGCCTACGGTGCGCAGCACATCATTGCCAGCGAAGACACGCGCGACCTGATCGTCGAGCGCGGCGAGCAGGACAAGGCCAGCGAGATCGGCCGCTTTCCGCGCCTGTTCCGCAGTGTCGAGAGCGTGCCGCCGGGCCTGACCTGGCCCACCCTCAGCTTCCGCGGCAAGATGACGCTGTGGCTGGGCAGCCTGGAGGTGCAGCTGCTGCAACTGGGCCGCGGTCACACCAAGGGTGACACGGTGGCCTGGCTGCCGCAGCAGAAGATCCTGTTCTCGGGCGACCTGGTCGAGTTCGACGCCACGCCCTATGCCGGTGACGCCTATTTCAAGGACTGGCCGCAGACGCTGGACAACATCGCCGCGCTGCAGCCCGCCAAGCTGGTGCCCGGCCGCGGCGCCGCGCTGACCACCCCCGAACAGGTGCAGGCCGGCCTGGCCGGCACGCGCGGCTTCATCGCCGACGTGTATGCCAACGTGCAGGCCGGCGTGGCGGCGGGTGAAGACCTCAACACCGTCTACCGGCGCACCTACGCGGCCATGGCGCCCAAGTACAAGGGCTGGGTCATCTTCGACCACTGCATGCCCTTCGACGTGACCCGCTGCTACGACGAGGTCACGCAGTACCCCGACCCGCGCATCTGGACCGCCGAGCGCGATGTCGAGATGTGGAAGTCGCTCGA
>CAYPDO010000345.1:4188-5510 GCA_964409495.1 uncultured Bordetella sp. | reverse complement strand
CGCATCACCATCGCCACCAACATGGCCGGCCGCGGCACCGACATCAAGCTGCCGCCGGCCACGCGGGCCGCCGGCGGGCTGCATGTGCTGCTCACCGAGTTCCACGAATCGCCGCGCATCGACCGCCAGCTGTTCGGCCGCAGCGGCCGCCAGGGCGAGGCCGGCACGGTGCGCGCGCTGGTGGCCGCCGACGACCCGCTGTTCAAGCCCCTGCCGCGCGCGCTGCGCGCCTGGCTGGCGCGCGGCCGCGGCTTGACGCTGGCGGTGCGGCTGGCCCAGCGCGACGCCGAAAACCGCGCCTGGCAGGCCCGGCGCCAGACGCTGCGCCAGGACCGCGAACTTCAACGCCTTGTCGGCATTGCCGGACCCATGACATGAGCCCTTCCGACTGCCCTGCGCTGCCCCCGCCGCCGATCGCTGCACACCCGGCGCGCACCGCCCGCACCGGCCGCCGGCACCGGCCAGCCGGCCGCTGGCCGCTGGCGGCGGCCCTGCTGCTGCCGCTGGCCGCCCTGAGCCTGCAGCCCGCCGCCGCCGCCGCCGCCGCCACTGCCGCACCCGCACCCGCACCCACGGCCGCCCACCAGGCCGACTGCATGGTGGAGGCGGCGCAGACGGTGGAGATCCGCAGCCCGGTGGTGGGCATCCTCGAGCGCGTGCATGCGCGGCGCGGCGAGTTCATCCGCCAGGGCCAGGTGCTGGTCACCATCGAAAGCCGGGCCGAGCAGAGTGCGGCCGATTCGGCCCAGGCGCGCGCCCAGGCCCAGGGCGCCGCCGAGCTGGCGGGCGCCAAGCTGGCCGCGGCGCGCGAGAAGACGCGCCGCCTGACCGAGCTGCTGGCCGAGGAGTTTGTCGCGCCGCAGGCCGTGGACGATGCGCGCGCCGAGCTGCAGCTGGCCGAGGCCGAACTCAAGACCGCGCGCGAGAACACGCAGATCGCGCGGCTGGAGCACCGCCAGGCGGTGGACCAGTTGCGCCGCCGGCAGATCCTGGCGCCGTTCAGCGGCGTGGTGGTCGACCAGTACCTGCACCCCGGCGCGCTGGTGGATGGCGGCGAGGGCCGCAAGCCGGTGCTGAAGATCGCCCAGGTGCACCCGCTGGCCGTGCAGGCGCTGCTGCCGGTGCGCCTGTTCACCCAGGTGCGCGTGGGGCAGACGGTGACGGTGACGCCCGAGCCGCCGTTCCAGCGGCCGATCCAGGCCCGCATCCGCGTGGTCGACCGCGTGATCGACGCCGCAGCGGGCAGCTTCGGCATCGTGGCCGACCTGGACAACGCCCGCGGCGAGCTGCCGGCCGGCCTGCGCTGCAAACTGGGCCTGTAG